>DPXZ01000095.1 GCA_003526765.1 Fervidobacterium sp. | reverse complement strand
TATCTAAGCACTTTTCGAAGATGATTTTATCGTTGGAGAAGATGATTTCTTCTAAGATATCCATCTCCTCTTTGAAAACGAATGTTTGCGAGAGTATCCTCTTTACATAATAACATAACGTGCAAATTTTCAATTCTTCCAAAGTGCAGACAATTTTGGCAGGTGTTGAGTAAGAGATGTAATCACTATCATCTAGTCCCTTTAGACAACCACTACGCTTAAGTGCATCGATGTAACTTTTGAACTCAGCACTTGAAATCTTGAACTCACTCTGTAATAGTTGGCTCAACGACCTCACTCTACCTGCCGAAAAAGCTTTGTAAGACTTTTCGATGAACTCTGATATGTGCGAATATTCAACGGGATACTTTTCCAACAACGTAAGGAAAAAAGCCTTTGTGCGTTTTACGTTGTAATATCCATTCTTCAACTCGATGACGTCATCACGTGTGAGAATATCTATAGCTGTTTTCAAGTTCCCCATCTCTATGTTATTCTTTTCGGAAAATTCAACCAATTTTTCCTCATTTAGGTCACCAAAGATTACATTGCGCAAAAAGAGTACCTTTATGTCCCTTATCCTTTCGGGCTTTTGCACTTTTCTTTCATATATCATATCGGACAGTTCACGTACGGTTTGCACACCATATTTCGTCGGATTTACATTGAAAGAACTCAAGAAACGAGACAAATTGTCGAGTGTAAAATCCTTGCCAGAACGCTTTAAAAAAACTTCCACCTCATCGCAAAGCCTATCAATCGGGTCATTCAATCTTTCGTTTTTTACGATGTCTTCATATGGAATGAACAAATCCACGGCGGAGATCAGTTCGTAACTTGTGGACTTGGTCCGTGCAAGTGCCATCACGTTCTTACCGTACGATTTTATCTTGTTCACCAATGCAGTAAAATCTGCATCTCCCGTAACCAAGAAGAAGACATCTATCGAATGATTCTCAATGGCTATCTCCATGCAGTCAACTGCAAGCCTGATATCGTTACCTTTCTTGTTTGGCAGTAACTCAGCTTCTGGTATCTCTATGAGCTCTATGCCATGATTGTACAATGCAAAAGCCTGCATCTTGTGTTTTGACCAAGAGCCGTATGCCTTACCTCCGATGATCCTGCCGTATTTTGATATTTCGTTGCACACAAGTTCAACATCCACTGGTTGATTTTGGAAATCAAAGAAAAGAAAGATATTGGAATTATATTTTTCCATATTTTCCCTCGCTTTGTAATCACTACAATAATCACTATATTAAATCACTACATTATATGATATTATATGATATCACAAAAAGCGGTTGCAAAAACTATTTTGGCACTCGACGTTTTCTCCGATTTCTCTATTTCTGATACCTTCGATCACGTCCTTACCAATTGGATTATCTATACCAGCAAGGTAATCTGCGGCGTGAAGATGAAGGCATTTCACAGTTGTAAAATCCCTTATTCCGCCAGTTCCAACTTCGGATAATAAAGGTCTCCATTTCTCGTCGCAACTCTCCAAAATTGAAAGCCTCTTTTGAATCACATCTCTATGTGCTTGTTCCACTGCCGTTCTCAGATTTTCATCTTTACTTATGGCAGATTCGAAGTCGGAAATCAGGCCCCTCTCTTCTAGCCTTGAGATTTCCTTTACCAAATGGGGGCAGGTAAGATAGTGAATAGTGGGGAAAGGAGAGTTATTTCTGACAGGATAGCTCAAAATAACAACTGGAAAACCAAAAGAACACCATTTTTCAACACGCATGACGTTGACAACGTTTCTGCCAAGTTGCTTCCTTACGATATTTAAATCCTTATCACCAATGCGTTCCATTCATCCATCACCGTTTTTTCAACGACATCGTAATTATCAAAAAGTGACACTTTTGGCAATATGATACCAGAAAGTATCAGAATACCATTGCTTTTTAGATAATTCCTCGCTTGTTGCAACATCACAACCAATATTTCAGCTACTATATTTGAAACTATTATGTCGTATCTACCATCAACATCAGAAAACAGATCAGAAAGTCTAACTTCTATGTCAACATCGTTTCTCAGTGCGTTATCAGTTGCTACCTCGATTGCCAAAGGGTCGTTATCGACTGCCAAAACACGATTTGCACCAAGCTTTTTTGCCAAAATGGCGAGTATACCACTTCCACAGCCAAGGTCTAGCACATCCATTCCTGGTTTCAAGTACTTCTTTAGATACGCAGCAGACATCTTTGTCGTTTGGTGAAGTCCTGTACCAAAGGCCAATCCTTGCGGAATTTTTATCACAATCGTTCCTTCAGAAGGTCTTAAATCATGGTCCATTGGATCTACTATTACACCTTCTATCATTTCAAAAGGCTCAGTGACTATATTCTTTAACCAATCTTCCGGACACGTCTCCTTGGTACCGACAAACTGCAATCCAAGTGCAATCAATTGATCTTTCAGATTTGTCAAATCGTTTTTTAAAGGCGAAACAACAGCGAGGTACTTCCCCTCGCTGCTATCCATTATGTAATAATCGTATTCACCATATAACAGCTCATCAACAGCGTCCATCTTCTCTTCGTTTACACTAAAAATCCATTCCAGAAATGGTGTTGAATTATTCAGATAAGACCCTCCTCATGACGTACGTATTTGTGCGTGGAAGATAGGCAACTGGATCTTGCAACTCATCATTTTTTCTAACCTCAAAATGTAGATGCGGACCTGTTGAAGTACCCGTGTTACCACTCCGTGCTATGAAATCTCCCTTTTCAACTCTTAAACCAACGTAAACATTTATCTTAGAAAGATGCGCATAATATGTTTGATATCCACCGTGGTCTATTATTATCAAATTACCATAATCACTCTTCCAACCTGCGTACTTTACAGTACCACCGCGCGCCGCAAATACAGGGGTGCCCTGAGGTACGCCGATATCTATACCACTGTGATACATATTCTTTTTGTATATCGGGTGCAACCTCCAACCAAATTCTGATGTGATCGAACCATAAACTGGCCATACAAAATCCGCTAATTGAGTAAAAGAAGTATTCACCTTTCCAACTGGCACGAAAATTTCCTTATTCGCCGCTATGGACGAACCAACAGTCGGATTGATTGCCGTAATCTCCTCTGGATCTATGAAAAAATACTTCGCAAGTGTTGACAAAGTCATAGACTTCGTAGGTTTATACAGTATGCCAGATACCAAAGGTATCTTCAAAGTCTGCCCTATCTTTAAATTCGAAGGAGTAACACCAGGATTCCAGTCCATGAGCACTGGTATAGGGATGTTGAAATTATGCGATAATTCATAAAGTGTATCACCAGATTGGACTTTATAATTTATGTTGAATTCAGCAAATGTGATGGCAACTATCATGATTAATGCAAAAGCTAATATTCTCCGCACTCTTCACACCCCTTATTCTATTCGTTACAAAAAATTCTTTTTTTATTTTACCACAAATCGACCATTTGTCAAAATCGACCTTGGAAATGGTGTAAAAGTGCCAAAGTTGTCGAATAAGGCTATTTCTTGTTGATAAATGTCAAAAGAGCCAAAATATCTGCAGGCGTGATTCCAGATATCCTCATAGCTTGCCCAATCGAAAAAGGCTTGATTCTTTCAAGCTTTTCGCGCGCTTCTGTCGATAAATTCGGTACTTGTGTAAACTTTACGTTAACTAAAGGTAAACTTTCGTATTCTTCAAATATGTGGATTTGATCAAGCATCGCTTTTATGTATCCTTCATATTTTAGTTGAATTTCGATTTGTTCGACAACTTCACTATCTTCTATAGGTTCCGGGTC
>DPXZ01000113.1:5088-10155 GCA_003526765.1 Fervidobacterium sp. | reverse complement strand
AGAAAGAGATTCACAACGGCAGCACCTATCAACATTGCAACTGATATGGAAATTGGAGTCAGTAGTATCTTTGGAATCACTGTAATTGTTGAAAGTTTCTCGTAGATGAACGAGTAGAATATGTATATAGCAAAGCCAAGAGAGAGTGCTTTGATGAACGTCCTCAAAGGTGCATTGTTACTATCGAGATCTGGTAAATCGCTTCCGAAAACATAGAATACATAACCAATTGATAAATCAATAATGGTGGCAGCAAATGATTTTCCAACAGCATTTACAATTAAGCTGTAAACTAATACAAAGACCGGATATGTGAATACACCAAGTTTTAAGTGTGTGGAGAGATTTGGCATCGTGCTACCCCACTTTCTATTATCACTGTTTATCACTGTTCTCGTCAATTTTTAGCTCTTCTAGTGCCTTTATGCGTTCATCTATGGATGGATACGTGCCTATGATTCTGCTCACTCTTTTGGATGGTTCCTTGCAATTTGGTTGTGAGAAGAAAAGATGTTGCATAAAGAAATAGTCATTTTCCAGTTTCTGGCAGTTGTTCTTAACTTTCCTAAGCACTTCTATCAGCGTTTCCTTACTTGTATTGAGTGCTGCATATTTATCGGCATCGAATTCCTTACGTACACCAACGAAAAGATTTGATAGAAAACTTATGGGGAAGAATAGAAAAGAAATAATTGTTATCAAAATAGCTATCAAGAAATCCGCTCTAACGTATTCCATGATCGAGTGTTTCTCATCCCTTCTAATCTTTTCGTTGAGTTTCTTGATTCGCCTGCTAGCTAACGTGAATGTCAACATTGGGCTGCCAAATGTTCCACTCACGCTCGTCATGTAATTTGTATCCCCCTTTATGATATGGTACATCTCATGGTAGATGACAGATTTTATTTCCTCTCTCGTGAGTTTTTCCAGTGCGCCTGTTGTGATACATATTACATGGTCATGTGACCTTATACCAGCTGAAAGAGCATTTATGCTTGGTGATGAAATTACCATTAGCTCTAAGTCTTCCGTATAGCCTACCTTCTCCTTCACGGATGAGACGATGGTATTCAATTCATCAGTTTTCTCAGATGACAGGATACTCTTTACACTCTTTGAATTGTTCGACTTTAGTGAGTGGGCGTTAACGACTTTTGTTATCGTCCTTGTCACTACAGATAGGCCAAAGATTACTTGAAAAGTAGATATAAGAAAGAAAAGCAGACAAAATAAAATAGGAATTCCGAGAATTGCGTCTATCAAAATTCCCAAGAACGTTGAAAGAGTCACAAAGAGAATAGAAATCAGATAGATCAAAATTTTATTTGCTATTTTGCTTATTTCTTCTGATTCTAGGTTTTTTATATTGCTTATTTTCAAAATATTACACTCCAATCTTTGAATGAAAATCTCTGTATGCCTGCAATACTATGTTGTTAACAAGCTCTTCAAACGACATACCATAAACCTTAGCTGACATGGGCAAGTCACTGAGATCTGTCATACCGGGTAATGTATTTACTTCAAGAAAGTAGAATTTATCATCATTGACAATTCCATCTATCCTTGCAAAGTGTCTACATTCAAGCTTTTTGTAAATGTCTAATGCGATTTTCTCAATTCTTCTTGTCATCTCTTCGCTGATTTGTGCAGGGATGATGAATTCTGTAAGGCCGTCAGTGTACTTTGCCTCGTAGTCATAGAATTCTTTTTTAGGCCTTAATTCCAAGATAGGTAAGACAGTGGGGTTCGAATCGATATCTATCACAGAAATGGTAACTTCTATACCTTTGACGTATTTTTGTACTATAAGTTCATCGTATATCTCAAACTCAGTTTTCAAAGCACTTTCGAGTTCATCGATGCTATGGCATATATGAATTCCGATACTTGAGCCTTCTCTACGCGGTTTTATAACGCACGGAATTTGGATATCTAATATACCCTTTCGATAGTCATCTTTAGATACAAGTGTATAAGCTGGTATATCTACTAAGTCATCAACAAGAAGGTTGCACAGATACTTATCGAATGCAATTACGCTTGTTTCAACACCGGAACCCGTATAGGGAACAGAGATGGCATCTAAAATTGCTTGCATTCTGCCATCTTCACCAAAAGTACCATGCAAAATATTAAAAAGGACGTCATAGTTTTTGAGTTTTCCAATTTCATATATCGTATCGTAATTTACATCTATTTCATCCACATTATGACCAAATCTTCTCAAAGCTTGCGCAATTCTTTTGCCACTTCTCAGTGAGATCTCTCTCTCTTTCGATATTCCACCCATTAACACTGCGATTTTCATGCCTAACCTCCCAAAAAGATAGATATTTTTCTATGTCTCTCTTATCACCAATTCAGGTTTCAATATGACCTTTCTAACTTTATCTCTTGATTTTCCACGAATTTTTTTGATCAGAATTTCTGCAGCTACCTTCCCCATATCTGAGATGGGTTGTCTAATCGTTGTTATTTCAAGTATTTGAGCAATCGGCAAATCGTCAAATCCACACACTCTCACATCTTTTCCTACCTTAAGTTCCATCGTTCTTGCCACTTCTATTATAGGTACTGCCAAATAATCTGTTGTTGTAAATATAGCACATCTTTTGTACCTTGAGAATATTCTACGAGCAACCTCAAATGTACTCTCCCAGTCGAGTGGCACATAATAAATCTTGTCTATTGACCTTCCTTTACGTTCCACAGACTCTTGGAATCCTTCCAGCCTTTCATCAAAGACGGTACTTTCAAGCTCGTGAGCCTTTCTATGTGTGACAACGAAGATCTCCATATCCAAATCGGCAAAATAATCTCCAGCTATTATACCACCATAGTAATTATCTACCATAATCGAGTCGTACCTCTCAGACTCTTGTTCCAAACACACAACTGGCATGTTTGGTTCAACGATATCTCCAAGCACTTTGTCCACACTAACGCCGTCAACGATTAGTCCATCTGTTGAAAGCAATATCTCCGATGATTTTCTCAAAGCCTCGTATTTTCTTTCATTGTAAAGTGGGTACAGTAACGAAGAATAACCGTTTTTTATGAGTACTTCATCTATCGAAGCCATCAATGTTTGATAGAAATCACCTTTCATCTCAGGTGTAATAACAGTTACTAGATCGCTTGTTCCTGTCGATAATCTTCTTGCATGTGGATTTGGAACGTAACCTAATTCTTTCATAGCACTTAAAACCCTTTGCCTTGTAGAAGGGTCAACATGGGAATTATTGTTCAGTACACGTGACACGGTGCCAACACCTACATCAGCGTACTTTGCAACATCCTTTATCGTTACTTTTTGGAAATTTCTCGCAATCCGAGCCATTCCAGTACCCCTCTTCTCAATATGTCAAATGAGAACAACATGCTTCTTCTTCTGATGCTGTTTCTATCACCTCTCAACAAATGTGTTGAAGAGATTATTTTAGTTGGTGTTGCAAGTGCAATGCAGACCGTTCCAACTGGCTTTTCCTCACTTTCTCCAGATGGGCCTGCTATTCCTGAAACCGCAACGGCAAAACTTGAATTGAAAAGCCTTTTACATCCATCTACCATCTCTCTGACGCACTCTTCACTCACCGCACCATGTTTTTCCAACGTTTCTTGTGCCACTCCCAAAATCTTCATTTTCGATTCATTTGAATAAGTAATCACTCCACCTTTGTACACATCCGATACGCCTGGTATGTCAACAAAGGTAGATGAGATCAAACCGCCCGTACAAGATTCCGCAAAAGAAACCGTTAAGCCATTGTCTTTGAGCAGTTTATAAACAACATCTTGCATATCTGAATCATCCAATGCGTAAACTGAATCACCCAGCATTGGAATCAATCTGTCACATATCCTGTCAATAGAATCTTTCAACGAAATAGGACCTGTGAATCTTACTTCGACACCTCGTTCATACGATGCCATCGTCGCAACTGTCACGTTCGGATCAGAGTATATGATATCTTTGTATTCTTCCATCAATATTGCTTCTGGAATACCTATAGTCTTAATCCTTCTTGTGTATAAAGAATCATCTGCTTTTATCTTATCGTATACATTTTCAAATATCGGAATGAGTTCAGAAGGTGGGCCAGGTAATATCAGGATTATTTTTCCATTTACCTCAACAAGTTGTCCAGGTGCGGTTCCAACGGGATTATCTAACACTGTAGCACCTTCTATTATCATCGCTTGTTTGGAAACGCTTTCCGCAGATTTTCCATAGTATTTTATTGCCCTTTGAACAAGTTCATCTGACAATTTCTTATCTACGATAAGTTTTCTACCAATTACCGCTGAAACAGCTTCCCGTGTGATATCATCCTCTGTCGGACCTAATCCCCCAGACGTGATGATCAAATCAGCATCTTGCAAGGCAACTGATATCCTATCTTTCATAATCTGCAGATTATCTGGTAGAGTCTCAGTGCGTACAACGTAATAACCTGCAAGTTTAAGCCTTTGACTCATATACTTTGAATTAGTATCCAATATCAAACCTTCGACTAATTCATTACCTATAGCTAAGATTATGGCGCTCTTCAACATTTCCACCTCGATCTATCTCTCACAGTAATTGTAAATTACAAATCAATAAATCAACAAACCGTCATGAAAGATTATACCACAGCAGTTGTTTTATTGAAAGATTATCTTTTATCTTTCGATATTGGTAAATCAAATAAAAAAGCGTTCCATTTAATCGACTGGAACGCTTCTTTATCGCATTTTATTATGGCGTGCCCGGCGGGATTTGAACCCGCAACCTTCAGATCCGCAGTCTAACGCTCTATCCAATTGAGCTACGGGCACAATTGCACTTGGAAGAACAATAAGTAATCTGAAATGCTACATAAAAGAGTGAATCATAAATCCAGCAACTCAGTGTTTTCAAATCACTGACCCACTGAATTACAGATTCACTCAAACAACTGGCGGAGAGAGAGGGATTCGAACCCTCGGTGGAGTTACCTCCACACTTGCTTAGCAGGCAAGCGCCTTCGACCACTCGGCCATCTCTCCTAATCTAATGCTCATCAAAAAACATATTCCCTA
>DPXZ01000113.1:0-4968 GCA_003526765.1 Fervidobacterium sp. | reverse complement strand
ATCCCGCTTAAACATTCTATCACATACTGTCAAAATTTCAAGATGATATATTTTAGCAACGTGGTTTGGCGATAATATGATATAATAAAAATAATCAGCAATTCAAATTTCTCAAACGGAGGATGATTATTCATGAGAAGTCTGCAAAAGCACATAAGGGACATCTTAATTGCCATGTTTCTTACAGTTGTTGTTTTTTCATTTTCTTTCACTACCAGTTATGCGGATTGGTATGGCCTTACGTTATTGCAACCAAGTGCCATGATGACTGCATTTTCTGACAAAGCAGGAGAAGAGATCGATATTGTCAAATCACTCTCATTGGCATATACGTTTGAATCTAATGTAAATCCAAGACAATCGTCGGCCGTTACGAATGGCTTCACGTTTTTTGGTACGTTTGCAAACTATTTACCTTTTACTACTTTCAAGTATAGCTCAATTGGTGCAACGTACGATTTGGGAGCAAAGATCATTAGTTTCAAGCTTGGTGGTCAAACCCAAGACAACATCGTTGGATTTGGTGGAAGTTTAGGCGCAAATTTGGAAGGTGTTGAACTTCTTGTTGGGGCATCCAAATCTGCAGACGATTTCACAAAAGTTGATTTTAGGCATTTCAATAGTGCTTACAACTTGAATCTGTTGGGATTAATAAAAATGTTCTTACAAATACCATTGAATAATCAAGATTTCCCATACATCATGTACACTTTCAACTATGGTATTGGTTTAACGATTTATGGACCATTCCTTCCAAATTTGGAAAGTATAGAAGATTTTTCAAACAGTGAGAAAACATACAGTATTATGACACATTCGTTGACAGTTAGGGTACGATTTTAGGGAGGTTGTCGATGAAGTACGTCAAATTTGATCTTAAGAGAATCTTTTCCAGACCATCGACGTATTTTATTTTGTTCTTGGCTCCAATTATCTTTGTTGTCGTGGGAAGTGTGTTTTTCAATTCTTTGGGTGCGACTGATCTGAAGATAGGTGTTTATACTATGGATAGATCCCCACTTTCAAAATTCACTGTGGGCGTAGTTATGTCACTTTTCCAAGGGAGCACTCTAAAATATGTTGGTCCCGATTACATGGAAGAGTTGAAGAACGGTGAGTTGCAAGCGGTTGTAGTAATTCCGGATGGTTTCACGACGGGGTTGTTTAGTGGAAAGCAGACTCAGATCAAATACGTTCCAAGCCCTGTAGACACACATGTAGCTGCAGCATCGTATATGGTTTTTAGAAGACTCTTTGAAGACCTCAGCGGCGGACCATTTTTCAATCCAAAGGTCCTTCAGCAAATGTACGCCTCTACGAGCGTTCCTGCACCAAAATTGGTAACGGAGAGAACGTTGGATTTTACACAAGCCTTTGCACCAAGCCTCATATTCATCATTACGATGTTTGTATCGATCATGATCGGTAGTGGTTTGGTCGTGTACGATAGAGAGAAGAACTTGTTTAAACTTTTCTCGCTCAGTAACATGAATACATTCCAGTATGCTTTCTCAAAAATATTTTCTGTGTTCGTTGTTTCTGTGATATCGGGAGTAGTTGCATACTTGATGTTTCTTATCACGGGATTTCAAATCAATGCACTTGAAGTTATCCTATTGATAATTGTCACAGCATTGTTTCATTCAGCACTCGGAATTCTTATCTCTGCGCTCTCGACGAATAGCTTTGTTTCTAATCTGCTTGGCGCATCAGTGAGTCTGATACTACTTTTGACAAGTGGCGCTCTAACACCGATTAGTTCTTTACCAAAGATACTTAAAGAAATTGTCTCGTTCTTTCCAATTTACAGTGCAGTTTACTCGACACGATTGTTGCAGTTTTTCCCGAGTTCGGATGATAATGTAAGTCAAATAGCTATGACATCTTCGATATCGTTGGTAGGCTTCGTCGTGTTATTCATTCTTTCAGCTCTAATTGTAAATCGAACTTTCATGCCGAAAGAGGAGAGAGTTTGGTAATGTTTGTTAAATGTTTCCAATGATCGCAATGATTGCGAGGTGCAGAAATGAGTACTGTTTGGAAATTTGTTCTCTTGGCTGCTTTGATAGTTGTAGTTGTCGTTATATCTGTTAACTCAGTGAGAGACATGGATTATTCTCTTACTACAAATACAACAAATGTAGAAAATGTAGAGAACTCGATGGAAAATTCTGTATCGCTCTATGACGATTCGACTAATGAATACGTTGATGCAGAGAAAACCGCAACATCTGCAGTACTAGATCAATCAGATGACAATGCGGTGAACACGTTAGCTCCTGAGATGAACGATGAATCCAGTGGTATTTTATCTACTTTTACCACTGCCGCAACGGAAACTTCAATGATTGATGTTGAGAACACATCGGAAGAATCTACGGAAGAAACACAGGTAATTATCATTGATGATGGAAATGAAACAACTCTTGCTACAAGTGAGAGTAGTGTCATGAACTTTGCCGCTCCTTCCGATGAAATATACGGAGAAATGACGTCACTTGAGCAGAGTATAAGGAAATATTTGAGTGGAGGGCACAAGATATCTGTGTTGAATTCAGAAACGTTGTACAAAGGCGGGTACATAAATGGAGATTTGGCAGACAAATACACTGTTTCCTTTAGGATAAATGGCGATGGTTACGACATAGTTATAACGCCCAAATATGTTATTGACAGTTCAATCGTAGAGTCACTTGCTCAGAAAGATAAGGTCAAAAGGACGGATAGCAGTGTCGAGTATGTCTTTTGGATCAAGGCGTACAAGGGATGATTGGTTAAAGCTTTTCCCAAGAAGGCGGAGGTGAGTGAATGAGCTTAGGAAGCAGTAACAACGTTTTACGGATTTTCGTATTGATGATAACAATCTTTGGAAGTGTGATCAGTTTTGGGAAGATCATTGTATCGCATGAATCAGGATTTTACGATAAGGACATTACCGTAGCAATTTCATCAGATTCAGGAGGGAAGATATATTATACGATTGATGGTTCAGTGCCAACCGTTGGAGCTGCTAACACGTTTTTGTATTCCAATACTTTGTTGATACAAAAGAGTTTGGACAACACGCTCATGTACATTCCATCGTCTCCCTTTGACTGGAAAAAGCCAGAAGCTGGTATACCCAAAGCTACCGTACTGAGGATCATCGAAGTTACCAATGGGAAAACATCTGATTCTACATCGAGAACGTATTTCATTGGCATAAATCACAATCTTCCAGTTGTGTCTTTGATAACTGATAGCTCAAACTTGTTCGATGAGGAAAAGGGCATCTACGTCCCAGGAAAACTCTTTGATCCGTCAAACCCAGATTGGACGGGTAACTATCATCAACGAGGAGACGATTGGGAAAGAAGTGGAATGATGGAGTACTTCGAAAATGGCGTTCTAAAGTACAGGTCTACTATAGGTATGAGGATACATGGGGAGTTCTCAAGAACCTTTCCGATAAAATCTATTAGATTGTACGCAAGGAATACTGAAAAGGAATTTACCTACCCATTCTTCGGAAAGAAAGGCTACAAGAAGATACTCCTGAGAAATGCGGGCAATGACTGGAATACCGCTTACATGAGAGATGCTGTAGCTCAGAGTACTTTCAAAACGCTCAATTTTGATACACAAGACAGTTATCCAGTTATTCACTACATAAACGGTGAATATTGGGGTATCGTCTATATGATGGAGTACTACGATGTCAGGTATCTGCAAGTTAATTACGGTGTAAATGAGAAGAATACGGTTATAGTGAATGCTGATCTCACGCTGCAGGATGGTAAGGATGGAGATGAAAAGTATTTCTTAGATCTGATCAATTTTGTAAAGGCAAGTGACCTTTCGATAAAGGCAAATTATGATAAAGTGTCTGAGATGATGGATATTGATAACTTCATAGATTTCAAGATTTCTGAGATTCTTGCTGCAAATACAGATTGGCCTGGAAATAACGAACGAACTTGGAGGGTCATTACGCCTGAATCGGGTAACAAATACGCTGATGGTAGATGGAGATGGATGATGTACGATATGGATCTAACGATGTGGAACATAGATCACAATACGCTTAAGACCGGTATCTACGGTGATCCTAATGTGTTTTGGACAATGGACGAAAACGCTACCATACTGCTGAAAAAGTTGCTGCAAAATGATGAATTCAAAAGTAAGTTTGTAGCTAGGTTTTTATACATCGTAAACAACATTTTCACAACTTCCAACATCGATAGCATCATCGAGTACTACAAATCGCTTTTGGAAAACGAGATGCCACTTCATCTAAAAAGATGGCCATACACAAGCGTAGAGGCTTGGCAAGGTGAAGTTGAATGGCTCAAGTTGTTTGCTTCTGAGCGTCAAAAGCATATCTTGAGTTATTTTCAAGAAATGTTCCCTGAAGCCAAGTAATTTGCCGCACAATTTAAGAACACTAAGAACATTCAACTATTTGAAGTACTGAGTATTATAGCAAAAACAATCAGATAATCAGATACCCGGCGGGTTGACACGTATCGTCCAATCTCCCGGGTATTTTTGTTTTAAGATGTTAATCACTTTCATGAGTTCTTCTGTCTTTGACGTCTTAATGATAAGCTGATATCTGTACTTGTTGGCAACTTTGAATATGGGATGTTCGCTTGGACCTAACATTTCCAAATACAATCTTTCGTATGCTTCAAGTTCTTTTGCAAATACATCTACCGTCTCTTCCGCTATAACGATATTTGTATTCGAATACATGATTTGAACAATATCTGAAAATGGTGGATAGTTCAATTCCTTGCGTAAATTCAACTCATAGTCGTAGTAGCCATCAACTTCTTGCATTTTTGCATACTTTATTATCGCATTTTCAGGGTCGTAAGTCTGGATGACAGCTTTTCCTTTATCCTTTCTACCTGATCTCCCTATCACCTGAACGAGTGTTTGAAATGTTCTAAGTGGTGCGTTTATGTCTGGATACGATATGAG
>DPXZ01000099.1:355-30025 GCA_003526765.1 Fervidobacterium sp. | reverse complement strand
AAGACAATGCGAGGCTATAGAGTGCCGTACACACCAGGATGGGATACTCATGGCCTTCCAATTGAACATCGCGTCACAACATCGCTTGGCGATGAGGCAAAGAGAAAATCGGCAGTTGAAATTCGCAGAATGTGCAGAGAATTTGCACTGAAGTTCGTTGATACGCAGAGGGAACAATTTAAGAGACTTGGTGTAAAGGGAGATTGGGATAATCCGTACATAACTCTTAAACCAGAATACGAATATCATATACTAGACATCTTCAAAACACTTGTAGAAAATGGCAATGTCTACAGGGGTAATAAACCAGTTTATTGGTGTCCAAATTGTAAGACCGCATTAGCTGAAGCCGAGATAGAATATCACGACGATGAATCACCTTCGATATACGTAAAATTCCAGACGGTGGAAGATCCAAATACTTATGTGGTCATATGGACAACAACGCCGTGGACGATACCAGCAAACGTAGCTATCGCACTCCACCCAGAATACACGTACGTTAAAATCAAAGTGGATGGTGAATATTGGATAGTTGCAGAAGGTTTACTGCAGAAATTTGCTGCAGAGACTGGCATATCCTTTGAAGTACTCCAAAAATTCTTGGGAAAAGAATTGGAAGGTAAACTCACAAAGCATCCACTCTACGATAGAACTTCTGTGATAGTCTTGGCAGATTACGTTACGTTGGAAGATGGTACCGGTGCAGTCCACACGGCACCAGGTCACGGTGAGGAGGACTATCAAACTGGTCTGAAATACAATTTGCCCATCTTATCACCCGTTGATGATGAAGGAAAATTCACAAAAGAAGCTGGAAAATACGAGGGGCTGAAAATTTGGGATGCAAATAAAGTTGTCATAGATGATTTAAACAAAGTTGGAGCACTCATAAAATCTGGAAAGTTGCTGCATAGTTATCCACACTGTTGGCGTTGCAAAGGTCCAGTCATGTACAGGGCAACTCCGCAGTGGTTCATCTCTGTCGACAAAAATAACTTACGAGGAAAAGTGTTGCAGCAGATAAAGAAGGTTAAATGGTACCCTGCGTGGGGAGAAACAAGAATGACCGCAATGGTTCAAGAACGACCAGACTGGACGATTTCAAGGCAAAGAGTTTGGGGAGTTCCAATTCCAGCAGTTCGATGCGAGTCTTGCGGAGAGGTCACATTAGCACCACAAGTGATCGAACATTTTGCAAATATTGTGAAAGAAAGAGGAACGGACGCATGGTTTGAGATGGATGTTAATGAACTCGTACCATCGGATTTTACGTGTCCAAAATGCGGAAATAAGAAATTCGATAAGACATATGACACATTGGATGTGTGGATCGATTCCGGCTGTTCTTGGGAAGCGGTGATTCGCTCAAAGGGTGAGAAATTCCCAGTTGACCTGTATTTGGAAGGTGATGATCAACATAGAGGTTGGTTCCAAAGCTCTATCTTCCTTTCAACTGCGAAAACTGGCCAAGCACCATTTAAGAACGTTGTAACGCATGGTTTCATAAAAGATGAACAAGGCAGGAAGATGAGTAAGTCGCTTGGTAACGTCGTTGATCCGGTTGAAATTGTGAATAAATACGGTGCAGATATACTAAGACTTTGGGTCGCAAGTACAGATTTCTTTGATAATATAAGGGCTGGAAAGAACATCATAGAACAACAAGTTGAAGTGTACAGAAAATTGAGAAATACATTGAGATATTTGTTAAGTAATTTGAGTGACTTTACAGGAGATGATTTATTATCGCAAGATCAGTTGTTACCGCTTGATAAATGGGCACTTGGAAGGTTGCAGAAGTACATTGCACAAGTGACCGAATACTACGAAGGTTTTGAGTACTCGAAAGTCTACAGTGCAACGGTAAAGTATTGCACAACGGAACTGAGCTCCACATACTTGGACATACTCAAAGACAGGTTGTACGTTGAGGCAAAAGATTCTGTATACCGAAGATCCGCTCAAACTACCTTGTACTACATACTTGAAGCATTGGTTAAAATACTTGCACCAATCATGCCATTTACTGCCGAGGAGGCATACTTGGAAAGTCCGCTCAAAAAGTATGAAAGTGTGCATCTGGAATACTGGCCAGAAATAAGGAATGAATTAGTTGACGAGAAATTACTCGAAGAATTCGAACAACTATTATTGGTCAGAGACGATGTTTTAAAGGCATTGGAAAATGCCCGTGCATCTGGTGTAATTGGCCATCCATTAGATTCACACGTTATGATTGAAGCAAAGAATTCAGAGATCGCAGAACTATTGAGAAAATACGAAAACAGTTTGGAAGAGTTTTTCATCGTTTCGAAGGTCACTTTGGTAGATGAGATAGAAGATCCAACTGTAGGTCAATTTGTAAACGTTCTCGTAAAGCATGCGGAAGGTGAAAAATGCCAAAGATGCTGGAAGTACGACAAGGAAACTGGGAAAGACAAAGAGCATCCAGATACGTGTCCAAGGTGCAGTGCTGTTTTGAGAGGGGAGAGAAAGTGATTTCTCGCCTTGTTTGGAAATTTGACAAGCGATTTTTCATATTGGCATTGCTTTTTCTAGTTACATTCAATCTAATATCAGTCAGCACGGTAGCATTTGCTACCGATGCTGCTACTACGACAACGCAAACTGATGCAATCAAAATACCTGCAAATATTGGAATTGGCAAAATAGAAATCGGCAAAGCTATAAAAGTAGATGGAGTCACTTTCCCATTCACGTTCATAGATGGCATGCTCTTAAACGATGGCACACGAAAGGTAGCAGTCGATGGAAAGACGTACAATGTAACTGTAAGTACAAAACCGCTTGATCAAAGGCTAAATTCATCATTGGAATCTTACACATTCGTACTAGATAGTACGGCAACTTTTTACAACCCAATAAATCGTAATATGAAAAGTATCGGTACAGGTACAGAGATAAAATTACCGGAGTTGCCACAAATTGCAATCTTATCTGACACATTCGGAAACGTTTCAGATGTGTTGTGTGTTCCACCATCGTTAGAAAAGGTTGACATCTTAGATTCCCAAACACCTATAAACAACATATCTGGTAAGAAATTTTTGCTTTCTTCCAAATCGCCATACAGAATCATGGGAAAGGTATTACTGCCTTCAAGCAATGCACTCATTCTTGAAGATGGTGTAACTGTAATCAACGCACTTAATTCTGACTTAAATGTTAAAGGTGTCTTCTTTTCAACTGGACCAGTTAACATATTTGGCCCAGGTTCGATAACCGTTTCGGAAAATGGGATTGCTTATCTGGAAGGAAACGCCGTAGAAACAGATGTAAATGGTAGCGGTGGCGCATTGGTATTTTTGAATGATGCTACAGTAGATGATGTAAGTGTCTCACGGACGAATTTCGTCGTTATCAGGAATACACGTGCCAAGAACGTAAAGGTCTCGTCTGTATATGCTGCTTACATCATAGATTCGCAGATCGAAAATCTCGATATTCAGAATTGTAGGCAGGTAATTATCAACAACGTTAATACAGCGAAATTCAATGCAAGTATCATGTCGAAGGTTATCACATACAACTCTGAATTAACTGAAGCAACAGCTTCCGATTTTTCAGAAGTGAATTTTGTTTCATCGACGATTAGCAACTTAGGTGCTACGAGAGGCACGGTTGCAAAGATCAAAGACTCACATATTTCCTCCGTTTCCGTTGAAGACTATTCCGTACTCTATACATTCAAGTCGAGCATAGAAAAGTTGAAGTCGAGCAATTCGAAGTATTACACGCTAAGCTCACAAGTGTCCAGGATAGAAAAATAGTATTCCATCACAATGCATGGTATACTTCAATAACGCAATGATAAAGGGGTGATTCACATGTCAGAAGCTACAAATTGCGTATTTTGCAAGATAATATCTGGTCAAATTCCATCGCAGAAGGTGTACGAAGACGAAGATTTCATAGTCATAAAAGACATAAACCCAGTTGCACCGGTACACTTACTTGCAGTCTACAAGAAGCACGTACCTACCGTTGGAGATTTGAGCGTCGAAGATTCAAAAAATATGTGGAAATTGTTTGAGATTGTCAAGAAGATAACAAAGGAACAAGGCATAGAGAGTTACAGAATCGTTCAGAACAATGGCAGAGATGCAGGTCAAGAGGTGGATCACATCCACTTCCACATCATTGCTGGCAGGAAGTTGGGGCACCTTGGATAGACATCAATAAATCCTGAAATAGTGTAATAACGTAATACTGTAATGAAAAAAACCGGAGGTGAACAAGATAAAAGCAATTGTATACCTTCCACTGAAACCAGAAGTGGCAAAAAGGCTGAATCTACCGTTAAAACTACCGATACTTGCGGAAGATTTAGTGTTGATCACGGACCAAAATAACATTCCTTTGGATGTTATACTACGAGGTTTAGAAGAACAATATTCCTTGGAAAAAGATAACTATTGGCTCTCCTATTTGGTGTATTTTTACTACGAAAGATTCAAACAGCTTTTGAATGCAAGAAAATACGACGATGCAAGTACCTATTTGGAGAAAGCGAAGACACTTTCATACGACTACAGATACCACTTCTACAATGCACTGCTTCAAACGCGTCTTGAGAACTATGATATTGCTGAAATAGAGTTCAAGCAAGCCTTAGCGTTGAACCCAGATTTTCCACTCGCACACTACGAACTTGGTAATTTGCTATTTTCAAAACAAGATTACGATGAAGCACTTGAAGAATATACCAAAGCATACCAACTCGAGCCTGATTTTCTCCTTCCGCTAATGAGAGTGGGAGATATTTACGTTGAACTTTCACAGCTCGATGATGCAGAATTGGTTTACAAGACTGTCATTCAACGATTCACAGCAGCATCGAAGGAAGGATTCCAAATTGAACCACTTCCAGAAGCGTACCTAAGGCTTGGCGTTGTCTACAATTTGAGAAATCAATACGAAAAAGCTGAAGCGACTTTTAAGGAAGGTCTGAAGATAGAAAAAAGGTCTGAAATGTTGTACAACCTCGCACATACTCTTACAAGATTGGGAAAACACTTTGATGCGTACAATGTACTTTACGAACTATCGAAAGATGTACCAACACCTGAAGTACTCAACGAGATGGGTGTAATGCAACGTCGATTGGGCCTTTACGATGAGGCCTATGAAACTTTTGAAAGAGTGAAAGATGATTTTCCAGAAAATTTCGAGAGGATACAATTCTACGTTGGGAAGAAGAATTTGGAAGATGAGTATCCAAACGAAATGAAGAGGGCTGAAGGAATACTCGAAGGTATAGATTTTCCATTTGCGGATGAACTTGATACAATCATTGAATCGACGGATGACGATGGAAATGTGTTGATAGACAAATTCGTTGAAAAAACCGGTATATTTGTAGATCCGTTCGACAATCTTTCCCCAGACTCAGAATACGTACCATTCATATTTTCTGGTATGTACATAGCTGGAGTGGACCCAATCATGATGGAAAAGAATGCAACACTGATAACTATCGCAACAATGGGCGCAGGTTTATCCTTGGCTTGCACAACAACGTTTTTGAGATTTTACCAATATATACTCTCTGGAGAATACGATGTTGACCACTTTTTAGAAGAAGTGAGTGGAGAGATCGAAGAACTACACTTCGATTTTTCCAAAGAACTGCTCTCACTTTTGGAAAAACCAATGGATGACTTTTTTGATGCTAACTGTGAAAAATATGATGGTTTGGTGATAAACTTGATAAAGGTACTAGCTTACCAGCCATCCAATGATGAAATTGAACAGATAGGAGACAAATACTTATCCGGACTTGTGAAATTTTTTATGGACGTGCAAAATGGCCTGATTTAGTTTTGTACTGAACGTATGCTGAAAAGTAAATGTTAAGAAGTGAAGTAAACAAATAAAACTAAAAACACCCTCGGTATACGAGGGTGTTTTCTATTTATATTATGAAAATCTATATCGTGGTTCTTACAGTTACAAATTACAAAGCTATGTATCCTCCATCGATGACCATCTCTGAGCCTGTCATGAACGAAGATTCATCTGAAGCCGAGTACAATACTCCCGTTGTAACTTCATTAAGGCTTTGAATATCATAAATTACTGTTCTGAGCCCTGCGTGCCCGTACCTTCTTGGGCCTGTTGTTTGTACAAGAATTCTCCGAGCTTCATACTTTCTCTCTGCAAATCGTCGAAGAGCATCTTTATTCTTGCAACATCGTCTTTGTTTATAGCGTCTCTCAAATCTCTTATGATTTCTTCTAATCTACTCTTAACATCAGCTGGTATCTTGTCACCATTTTCGTTCAATATCTTTTCAACATGGTATGCAGTGTCATCTGCTCTGTTCTTGAGTTCAATCTCTTCTCGTTTCCTCTTATCTTGCTCTTCGTACATCTGCGCTTCCCTAATCATCTTCTCTATCTGGTCACTGCTGAGTTGCTGCCTTCCGGTAACAACCATCGACTGTTCTTTTCCCGTACCCAAGTCTTTTGCTGATACGTGCACGATACCATCACTATCTATATCAAATGTAACTTCGATCTGTGGTACTCCCCTTGGTGCCATTGCAATGCCAACGAGTTGGAAGCTACCAAGGAATATGTTATCTTTTGCCATTGTTCTCTCACCTTGGTAAACTCTGACTTCTACACTCGTCTGACCATCTTCAGCAGTCGTAAAGATTTTGCTCTTCTTCGTAGGAATCGTAGTGTTTCTTTGAATGACTGGTTCAAGTAGCCCACCTTTTACCTCAACACCGAGTGTTAGTGGCGTAACATCCACTAGTACGACGTCCTTGTCCTTTGCACCTTCTGTACCACCAAGTATTGCTGCTTGAATTGCTGCACCAATTGCAACTGCCTCATCCGGGTTGACGCTCTTGTTAGGGTCTTTACCAAATATATCCTTTATGAATTTCTGCACCATCGGTACTCTCGTCATTCCACCAACGAGTATGATCTCGTCTATATCTTGCGGCATGAGCTTTGCATCGTTTAGTGCCCTTTCCACTGGTTCCCTTGTCTTTTCGACTAGATCTCTCGTAAGTGACTCGAACATAGCCCTCGTGAGTTTCATTTCAAGGTGCAATGGGCCTCCAGCAGTTGCAGTTATATATGGCAGACTGATGTCCGTTTCAAACTTCGATGAGAGCTCTATCTTTGCCTTTTCAGCAGCATCGCTTAATCTTTGAAGTGCCTGCTTATCGTTTCTTAAGTCAACACCATATTGTTTTTTGAATTCATCTGCCAAGTAGTCTATAATCCTCTGATCAAAATCGTCTCCACCAAGATGGTTGTTACCACTCGTTGAAATAACTTGTATGACTCCTCCACCTATTTCAAGTATCGACACATCGAACGTACCACCACCGAGGTCGTAGACTAGTACTTTCTTCTCGCCTTCCATCTTGTCTAGTCCATAAGCAAGCGCCGCAGCAGTTGGTTCATTTATTACTCTTAAAACCTCAAGGCCAGCTATGATACCTGCTTCCTTTGTGGCTTGTCGTTGAGCATCGTTAAAATAAGCTGGGCAAGTGATAACTGCCTTCTTAATATCACCGTTGAGGTATTCTTCTGCATCTTTCTTGAGTTTCTTGAGTATGAGTGCACTGATTTCTTGCGGGGTATATTCTTTGTCATCGATCCTCACCTTGTAGTCTGAACCCATTTTTCTCTTTATAGACCTTATCGTTCTATCTGAGTTCAATATAAGTTGCCGTTTTGCTGGCTCACCGACGATGATCTCGCCGGACTTTGTAAATGAAACTATCGATGGTGTCGTTCTTGCACCTTCAGCATTTGGTATAACCTCAACTGATCCATCTGGTTTAATCCATGCTATAACTGAGTTTGTTGTACCAAGATCTATTCCTACAACGTACTCGTTCTTTGCCATACTAACTCACCTCCACTTTTCGATCTCATCGCATTTCTTACTCTGTCGTTCATATTTTATATCATTAGCACTCTTTTGTCAAGAGTGATAATTAAAAAGTTGATTAAGATTAGTTTAAAAAAGAAGATGGTCTCGATATGAACTGGAATCATAGTCGAGACCATCGATAATTTAAAAACAAATTCAAGAATTACACAATTGCACCAACTGAGGTGCTCCTATAAGAGTTTCTTATAAGAATTTGAATATGGTTGAATGTTTGTATAACTCACCGGGACGTAGAACAACGTTTGGAAAGTTGGTATGGTTTGGTGAGTTTGGAAAATGCTGTGTCTCAAGGCAAAATCCCGTGTGGGGGTCATATATCCTACCCTTTTTTCCTTTTACACCTGTTAGATTGTTGCCTGTGTAAAATTGTACGCCGGGTTGTGTTGTGTAAACTTCCATTGTAATACCTTTATCTGGTTCGTGGACTTTCGCAACAAAGTCTGAATTTAACACAAAATTGTTGTCGTAACCTTTCGTCACGCTGTCTTTCAGTTTCTCAATACCCTCACCCATTTTTGTCTCATTTCTTAAATCAAATGGTGTGTTCTCAACTGGTAATACCTCACCTGTCGGAATGAGGTTTTCGTTTACTGGGGTATATTTATCGGCGTTTAGGATTATCGTGTGGTCGTATATCTTTCCATCACCACGAAGATTGAAGTATGTATGCTGGGTCAAGTTTACTATCGTCGGTTTGTCGGTTGTGGCTGTGTAATCGATTCTGAGTTCATTGTCGTTGGTGAGTGTGTAAACAACGGTGGTATCCAGAGTTCCTGGGTAACCCTCATCACCATCGTGGCTTGTGTATTTTAGAGTTAGTTGAGGACCTTGTGGAGTGATTGAAGCACTACCTTTCCAAACCTTTTTGAAAAAACCTCTGTATCCACCATGTAATGCGTTATGTTTTGCTTTTTCGTTCATCGCTAACTGGTACCTAATGCCATCGATCTCAAATTGTCCGTTTGCAATTCTGTTTGCGTACCTACCAATGATCATACCCAAGTATCCTGAATTATGCTCATATTCGTTTAGTGTATCGTATCCCAATACCACATCGATGAAGTCACCATCTTTGCTCGGGACCCAGAACTCTCTGATTATACCACCGTACGTAAGCACTTTCATCATCAGCCCGTTAGCATTTACGAGCGTGAATTGATGAACCACCGTACCTTCTTCAGTCATATCGAATACTTCTTTTTCTGTGTAGCCATATGGATTGTCCATCTTGTTCTCCTTCCTCCACATCTGTTATATTTTATATTTATATTTTATTGTTTTGTTCGTAGATTTATACGATTATAGATTTATGAACTGATCTACGGCCTTTTCGACAACACTGAGGGATGATTCCCAAAAATCTTTTTTTGTGATATCGATACCAACGCTCATAGCTACTTCTTCTGCTGTTCCCTTTCCAGTAGAAGAGAGGAGTTTTTTGTACCTCTCGTAAAATCCCGGTTCATCTTTCAATGCGTAGACCCCAAGTCCAAAGAGCATGCCAAACGTGTATGGAAAGTTGTAGAAATGGAATGTCGGTGAGTAGTAGTGAGGTTTGACAACCCACATATATGGATGAAGGTAATTTTCATCTAAACCATCACCATAGGTCTCTTTTTGTGCATTTAGCATTATTCCCTTCAGTTCTTCAACGCTCAATGGACCAGATTGTCTGTCTTCAAACACTTTACTTTCAAACAAAAATCTGCTGTATATGTCGATCGTCAGTTGTACGTAATCAGAAAGTTGTTTGTCGAGTAGTGCCAATTTTTCATCTTCTGTCGTAACTTCGGATTTTATCAGGTTAAGCAATAATGTTTCATTGAAGATTGAAGCAGTCTCAGCTAGTGTAGCAGGTGTCGAGCTGTTCAACGGCGTTTCGTCTTTCAAACAGTAGTTGTGAAACGCATGGCCAAGTTCATGTGCGATGGTGAGTACATTGTCAAGTGTACCATCGAAACTCATCAGAACTCTTGATTCTTTGATCGCTTTTATAGATTCGCAGAATGCTCCACCACGTTTTCCTTGCCTAACTTCAGCGTCTATCCAATTTTTATCAAAGGCATTATTTATGAACTGCCCCAGTTCTTTTGAGAAAATCGACAACTTTTCTACTACGAATGACCTTGCTTCATCGAAGGTCCATTGTCGATCGTATCCACCAATTGGTGCAAACATGTCATACCAAGGAAGCGCTCCAGTATATCCCAATAATTGAGCCTTCTTTTTCATGTACATCCGTAATTTTGGCATGCTCTCTTTGACAGCATCCATCATTGCATGAAACGTCTCTTCACTGATACGGTTTTCAAAGAGCATCGGCTCGAGTGGGCTGGTGTATCCACGGAGGTTTACTTCTGTCAGGAACTCACCCTTTATGCTATTTAGAGATTGTGCAATGACTTCTGCTACACTGTCACATGCCTTCAATTCTGCATCGTATGCTGCCTTTCTGACCTCTCTGTCTTTGTCGTATGCCATGTTTCTAACTCTCATAAGCGGTAATTTTTTTACCTCTCCTTGGATTTCAACATCACAAAGTAGATTCGAAGTTGTTTTTTCGTACAGGTCATTCCATGCATTCCCGCCGGTGAGTCTCATCAAGCTGATTAGCCTTTCTTCTTTCTCAGAAAGCATATGTTTGGCTAATGTCTTGATTTCTTTCAACGGGAAGCTATGGAGACGAACAATCTGCGAGTCTACTTTATCGAAATCCACGTTGACTTCCTTCAAAAACTTCATAAATTTAGCCTGAACCATCGAAAAAGCAACAAACTTGCTTCTGATGATATCAAGATATTTTGCAGCGACAGTGTCGTTTGCATTGGCACTGAGTGTTAAACCTGCATATGCATACAATCTGTCCGCAATTAAAGATAACTCGTTCGATTTGTTCACAGAGTATTCAATCTTTTCAACAGTATCGCTCGTATCTTTGAAATTTGCATCCATCCAGTTCAACAAAAGAGCTAATTCTGACTCTAGCCTCTGTAGATCGTTTTTGAAATCGTCAGAATCAAAAGAAGTATAGATGTTACTGAGATCCCATTTCATCACTATCCCTCCTGTCATTCATAATCTCATAAGTTTATATCGATCATGAAACGTTATCCAATTCTCGTTTTATGAATTCATTCCACAATGTCACAAAGAATATAGCAACTGGAACGGCAAAGAACGTTCCCACCATCCCATATACGAGACCAATGAGGAATATGAAAATCAGCATCAACACAGGATTTATATTTGCCCTTGCCTTCATTATGAATATGAAAAACAAAAATGCACCAAGATGAATAGACATAACTATTGCATTTACAATCAAGAAATTTTGCAGGCCAAGACCAAGTGTGACGATACATATCGGAATCCACTCTATGACGACACCAACGATTGGTATGAGGTTCGTCACAAATCCCCAGAAAGCCAATAGTATTGCATAATCCGGCAAATATACGCTAAAGAGGAAATAGAAGGATATACTTACCATGATCGCACCTAGTAGCATGACGTCAACGTAGCTTGATAAAGCAACACCTAATTTTGTAAGAAAGTCTTGTATCAGTGGTCTTATCTTCTTCGGAAAGAGGCCAGGCATAGAACCTGTCGTCCATTTTGTGTATATCGTTATATAAATGGTAAATAGGGCACTGTAGAATATGACTACTAATGCGTCTGGTAGACCTTTTGCAAATGAAACAACCAAGTTGTTGAAAACCTCACCTATCTTCGGTTTTATCCAATCTATGATGCCACTTATCGTATTCGATAAGGATGGATTGCTCGATAGATAGTCTTCCCAATATTTGGAATCCAATATATGTTGCATGAATCCATAAAAAGAGGTTAACTGATTAGTGACCGCCGGAATGATGTTGATAATGGCATAGATGAGTACTCCAAAATAAATCACCAAAGATAATATGATGGAAAGTGTATAAGGCACTTTGAGTTTTATAAGATTTCTAAAGATGAAATTGACAACGAGGATTGAAACGAGTGAGAAAACAAAGACGTACAAGAGTGTCTTGTAGATCATGAATGCTATTAACATTATCAATGCATATGCAGCTACTGTTAAAAGTGCCTGTTGCCTAGTGCTCAACTTCATTTATGAGTCCTCCAATGTGCTTTTCAAAGTATTTTCTTACTTCTTCTAGATCATTTGTCAATCCCAACACTACCATCAGCTTCAATCTTGCTTTTTGTGCCAATGGATGTTCACTCAGTATCGCACCTCTTTTTCTCAGGTCAGCTCCACCACCGAGATAACCGTATATGGGATAGACGCGTCCCTTGAAGCAACGAGAGGTTACAACGACTGGGATACCGCTATTGATTATCTCTTCGACAACTTGTGCAAGTTGTGGTGGCACGTTACCTCTTCCGAATCCTTCAAGCACAATTCCTTTGTATCCCATCTTATATACGGCCTTCAGTATGCTACCATCATCTCCACTGAATGCCTTGACGATGGCAACTCTTTCTTCTATTCTATCTGTCATAATTTTTTCTCGCGTTAGTGATTTTCTAAAGTATATGACACTATTTTCATCAACTATACCAAGTGGACCATAGCCGGGAGAATCAAATGTTGCAACGTTGCTAGTGTAAGTTTTCGTAACTTCTCTTGACGCATGAATTTCATCGTTCAAACAGACGAGAACACCCATTCCGTAAGAATTGTCGGCAGCCGCAGTCATAACGGAAGAAAGGACATTCCTCGGACCGTCGGTACTTAACTCGCTTATGTTTCTCATCGATGCAGTTATAACCACCGGCTTTTCTGTTCTCAGTACCAGATCTAAAAAATAAGCAGTTTCTTCCAACGTGTCCGTACCATGTGTGACAACCGCACCATCGTATCCCTTATTTTCCAAAAAATCATCTATCTTCTTTGCTAATTCCCACATGAGACTAGGAGTCATCGATGGGCTGGGTATGTTAGAAAATTCGAATAACTCAACATCGGCAATTTCGTGTAAACCTGGTATGTCCGTGACAAGCGAGCTTCCTTGATCTAACGGAACAACTTCTCTCCCCTTTTTTACCATTGCAATGGTACCGCCCGTACTCACTATCATAATCTTCTTCCTATTCACACTACTTGTCATACCCACTCACTCCTCACCATGTATTATGTGCTCAAGGTCAATACCAATACCTCTTTCTTCTGTACCTCACACCCCAAAATACGCCATAGATGAATCCACCTGCGTGTGCCCAGTAAGCAACCCCTGTACCTGCTGCATTGGAAAGTAGACCATTTAACACTTGGATGATAAACCAATAGAAAAGGTAAATCAATGCAGGGATTTCAACGATGAATGGAAGAATAAGAAAAATCAGCGAGACGATGCGAGAATAGTAAAAGAGAACAAAGTATGCGCCCATCACCGCAGAAATTGCACCAGAAGCGCCTACAAGTGGGTAAGGAGAAAGTGGATTGAATACAACGTAGAAAAATAGTGAAAATATCCCACCTGTAATGTAGAAAAGGAAGTATTTGAAGTGGCCCATTGTATCTTCAACGTTGTCACCAAATATCTTCAAAAACCACATGTTGCCAATTATGTGTAGCCAACCACCATGGATGAACATGTGGGTAAGTATTGCTAAAAACGGAAATGAAGAGAACATTTTACTTGGTACAAAGCCGTACGTGTAAAAGAAGTTATCCAGCATGGTTTCTGACGAAAAGAAAGTTAATTCGTATAGAAAGACAGCTATGTTTGCAAATATGATCACATAGTTTACGTATGCTCTCTTGCTACTTGGTATCGTGTCGTACAATGGGAACATATCTTCACTCCCTTTCTATATTGTTTATTGTTATGAGTTCCATGACTTTAACTTCCAACGTGTCTAGAATGAATATTTTACAAGCCCTACGAGTTCGTGCGTGATACTGCAAAAACTATAAAAGGCACCAGAATTTGGCAAGTAGTCGAGGTATGAGTTTCTGAAATCGATTGGTACATCGCATTGAATGTTATAAACCTTAGAAAATCGCTTGCCAAAACTTAAAAGTGAACGCCTCATATGAGTCGAACTTGTAACTATCGTAACTGGCACATTCCCAAGCATCTTTCTAACATATTGTGCATTTTCATCTGTGTTTCTCGCCTTTTCTTCTACTATTATATCGCTTTCTGGAATACCTAGTGTAACTAAAACATCTTTCATAACAAATGCTTCAGGCGTACCTTTTGAAATAACACCGCCGGTAACGACTATTGGCCTTTGTTTGTTCTTGTACAGTTGAATTCCTTTGTACAATCTCCGCAATGTATGAGCACCTATCTCCGTTTGATTACCAAATTGATCAACGCCACCACCTAATATCACTATGTAAGTACCTTCATCCTTGCTATCTGCTATATAAATGGTCTTTGAAAGGAGATAAACAAACCAACTTGAAGAAATAATATAGAAAAAAGCTGAAAGAATTAAGAAAAACTTCCAGCCTTTCTTCCGCCTTATGGCGAATATCCCAGCGAGAATAAGAAAAAGCGTTACTATAAGTCCGGGGAATGTAACGAATGCACCAATAACTTTTGATAGCAACACCAACTAACTATTTCCCCTTTCCTCTGACTGGTGTGTGTACTTTTGCAATGCCACCTCATCGATAACCTTTCTGTCTCTCGCATCTGCCTCTTTCATCTGACCTTGAACGAAACGTTCTTTCAACTTTTCAAAGCTCTTACGTTCCATTCTTTTTTCAAGGTACTGCTTCAAAGTGTCTTCTTCTTCTCTTCTTAGTTCGTTCATCTTTGTATTGAGCTGGGCAATATATTTTTGATACAAATCTATGATGTAAAGCAACAAACCAAGTTGCGCACCATTTTGAACACCCGTGCGCAACTCTCTTTCTGTCTCACTTTTAGATGCTATTGCTTCTTCTATCTCCAATTCAACTTCTCTGATTTGAGCTCTTATTCTGCTGAGCTCTAATTTTATTGCCTCTTCTTCCTTTTGCCTTAAGTTCAGTAATTTCTCGAGGCGAAATGTCACGCTATTACCTCATCATTTTAGCAGTTTATTTACCGTTATTTGCTTGCTTCTTACCAGTCTTGTTAGTCAGAAAAGTAGACAACAAGTCTACCAACAAATTCAATATTTTCTTACTCTCTTCGGAGAAATGTTTGCCTTCAAAATTGTCAAGAGATATTATTACGAGTTTCTTGTCACCAATCTTTACGCTTCCAACCAATGGTGAAAAATTAGGGTCTGTCACGCCGGCTAATTCCCAAATATCTTTGTGAGGGCTTTCTTTGTTTAATTTGTATACTTCCGTGAGTTCAGCAACCTTGTTTTCACCAATACTCTTTCCATAATTGTCTTCCGATGTTTTGATTATAACATTCTTAACTTCATCACCGTAGTTGTAAACTGCAACGTTTCTATAATCATTGCCATCGAGTAACCATATGGATGCCTTTTGAGTTTCCGGTATGATCTTAACTAACTCGTCTAACACTGATTGTAAATAACTATCGAGTGACGAACTACTTTCCCAAAGTTGTACCATCTTTATTATTGTCTCAAGCTTGTTGCCAAATTCTTTGTATGCTCGCCGATTTTCGATGATCTTGATGGCAGCAAGTACCTGCGAGCTGAGGTATGTCGAGAGTGCTTTTGAAATGCTTGTGTATTCCTCTGGAACGTAGATGATGAATTTGTAGTTCTCCACAGGAACAACTTGATAAGTCCTTCTATCGTGAATCATCGTCTTTATTTCGTCTATGGTAGCAGCCCTTTCTGATAGTTTTCTGTCTTCTCTACCGGCAACATATGAGTTGTCTTTCAACAATGTAACAGTGATCTTTGGATATTGCTCGTTGAATTTCTTGACGATGTTCTTCATAAATTCTACGGTGTCTACGTCTTGTTCAGAAAGCAACTCGATGATGAGCTTCTCGACGAAAGACTGCATCTGGTAAATAGTTTGTTCCAAGACTTTCTCCGTCATGTCGTACATTATACCTGCAACGCCGTAGCTACCTGTACCAAGTCTTATCGGCATTCTGTGAATTGTGTAGTATCTGCCATTTATCATTTCTTGGTGGACTTGGTTTTTACGTGTTCTCATAACCTTTCTATCCAAATCCTCTATAGATTCGTCGTTCAAAATCACAGCTTCGAACTTTCCTATTATCCTTTCCTCGGTAAGTCCCACAGCATTTTCCAATTCCTTATTCACCCATATGTATCTTCCCTTGTTGTCCTTTATGAAAGCAGGTGCAGGTAATCTGTCAAAGAACTGTTGTAAAAAGTATAGGTATCTCATGCTGTTATCTCCTCCATTTTTACTTGAATGATTTTTGAAACCCCATCTACCATAGTTACTCCATGGACTATGTCTCCGGCCTCCATAATAAGTTTGTTGTGTGTTATGACTATGAATTGAGAATCTTCGTGTTCAAGTAACCTTTTGAATTTCTCTGAGTTGTAATCATCCAAGGGTGCATCAACTTCATCTAATACATAAAACACACCTTTGTTTGCTTCAAGCATCGCCATGATCAGTGCTATTCCAACAAGTGCCTTTTCTCCACCAGAGAGTAGTTGAAGTCTCTGGACCCTTTTACCTGATTTGGAGATCGTTATCTCTATACCTGCTTCGAGCACGTCATTATCTTCGATGAGTCTCATCCCACCTGTTCCACCGTAAAACAAATTCTCTATGTATCCTTTGAACGATGCGTTGATTTGGTTAAATGTTTTCAAAAATTGTTCCCTTGCTTGGATGTCGGTCTGTTCGATCAACTCTTCGAGCTTTTTCTTGGCATCTTCTAAGTCCAACTTCTGCTTCATCAATTCGTTGTATTCCTCTTCTACCTTTTTGTATTCATCCATCGCATTCAAATCCACAGGGCCAAGCATCTTACACTTGTTCTCAAGGTCATTTATGCGCTGGTTGAGTTCATCAAGACTTTCAGATTCCACATCCACCGGCGTTCTGTATTCTTCTGGGATATTTGATATCTTGAACCGTATCTCTTGCAGTCGCAAATCAGTTTCATGAATTCTTTCTCTCATTGATTCTACATCTGATTTTTGCCTGCTGATGTCATCTTCCATCGATTGCAGTTGTTGCAATTTGCCTTCTTTTCCACTCTTTCTTTCTCTTATCCCAGCAAAGACATCTTGTGACGTAGACTTGAGCGTTTCAAGTTCTCTCTGGTTCTCGAGCAAAAACTTTTTCGCACTGTCAATCTCCTCTTCGAGGAGTAGAGTAACGGATTTGGAATTTGCTATCTCCTCAGCTATTTCGCCCAATCGAACGTTTATTCTATCGTTCTCAGCACTGTATTGTAATTTTCTTTCGGACAAGCTTTTGAGTTCCGCACGATATGTTGCTATCGATTCGTTCAGTTCTTCCAACTTTTTTCTATGTTTATCGAGCTGCTTTGAAAACTCGCTAACGTCTACTTGCAGTACTTTTCTTTTTTCTTCGTATTCTTTAGATTGATTATCGAGTGTTTCAATTCTTGCTAAATTCCCTTGATACTTTCCGGTGTACTCTGCTTCCAATTTTATCAAGTCAGACAATTCGTTTGTTACCTCTTTCAATGATTTTTGCAATTCTTCCAAGACCCTTTTCGAAGAGAGTGACCTACCTGAGATACTGGCTAATTCCTCTCTCACTAAATCCATGTTACCTTGGAGTTGTTTTATCTCTTCGGATATGTTGTTGATTTCATTTTCAATTACTCCTTTGTTTTCCTCTACATCTTTCAATTCAGTTTCCAACGTCTTTAATCTAACTCGTCTTGCAATTAGTGAATTCGAGTAGTCTTCTTTGGATCTACCGCCACTCATTGCACCTTTGCCAGATATAAGTTCTCCATCGATAGTAACTATTCTTGATCTGATGTTGTACTTCCTCTTTAATTGTATCGCATGATCCATGTTGTCTACTATTATGTCACTACCAAATAGATATGCAGGTAACAGGTTGTATTCTTTTGGGACTGTGATGAGTTTTGCAGCATATCCAACGAATCCTGCTTCGTTTTCTACGCCCGAAATTGGTGAGAAAGTCGCATCGATGAGGTCTAGAGGAATGAACGTAGCCCGACCATATTCTCCGTTTTTTAGAAATTCTATGATCTGTTTGCCATCTTCTGCACTAGATACGACAACATGCTGTACCGTACCGCCAAGCAGAATCTCGTAGGCAGTTGAGAGTGATTTGTCGAAATCTATCAAATTGGCAACAACATCTATCAAACCTTTGAATGTATCCTTATTTTCGAATATCTTCCTCACCGCGTGGCCAAAGCCTTGGTAATCATTTATTTGACGTCTTATGATATCTATCTCAGCTTTTATTTCCTTTTCTCTTCTCACGAGTTGTTCAAGTTGTGAGTTCCTGGCACTTTTCTGCCTATTGTATTCTTCCAACGTAGACTTGATGGTATCCAGTTCTTTAACAAGTTCATTTTCCTTTTCAACGATCTCCAACAAGTGCCTTTCAAGATCATTTATCTCAGACTCAAGTTCAATTTTTCTATCTTCTTTCTGATTGCGCTGACTTTGAATCATCTCAACACGTCTTCGTATATCTTGATTGTTCTCAGTTAATCTGGATATTTCATTGTTAATTTTTCCAAGTGTCTTTTCTATTTCTTCGTACTCTTGTTTCTTTTTTAATATTTCCTTTTCTTGCTCGGAATATTGCGTGTATATCGATTGCTTCTCCATTTCAAGCTGGGACAAAACACGTTCCATTTCCAAAAGTTCTTCGTTGACTTTGGATAGTATTAATCTTATCTCTTCATACCTGTTTTTCAGAGAAGCAGACTCGTCGTTCAGCATGTCTGTTCTTGTTGTTACCTCTATGTATTTACTTTCAAGCTCGTTCAATCTCTTGGTGAATTTCTCTTTTATCTCGAGTAGTTGATTTTCCCTTGTCTTAAATTCTTCCAATATCTTCGTATAGTTTTCCATTTCTGCATCTATACGATTGAATTCTTCTTTCAATGTAGACCAATTCATTTCAAGTTGTGCCAATGATTTGAGTCTCTCTTTGAGTGAACGGTTGAGATCTGTAAAGTAATTTTCCATGTCAGCAAGTTTTTGGCTCTCTATCTTGTAAACGCCACCATAGAAATCTCTCTTCAACCCTTCCAATTCTGTAGAGTATTCAACGTACCTCTCTGCGCGTTTAGCTTTGAGGTACAGAGATTTCCTATTCTTGTCGACTTCAAATAGCACATCACTTACCCTGTTCAAATTTGCCTGGGTCATATCGAGTTTCGATAGTGCTTCTTTCTTTTTTTCTCTGTAGATCCCTATCCCTGCAATTTCTTCGATCATCATTCTTAGTGCTTCAGGCGTTGCGGAGACTATTTTGTCTATCTGACCTTGTCCTATTATCGAATACGTACTCTTCCCAAATCCACGGGACATGAGAAAATCTCTGACATCCCTAAGTCTAGTGACGTCACCGTTCAGTAAATATTTGCTTGCACCATCACGTGATAATTCTCGCGCTATTGAGATGTGCCCCGTGCTATCTTCGAAAACAAGCTCAACGTATGCATTTTGAGCTGGAGCCTTCTTTTCATTTCCCCAAAAGACCACATCTTCTCGTTCTTGCGCCCTTATTTCTTTCATCGATTGCTCGCCAAGTACCCATCGAATTGCATCAACAACATTAGATTTGCCGGAACCGTTTGGCCCGACTACTACTGTTACTCTATCAGAGATCTCAAGATTTGCAAGATCGGCAAAGGATTTAAAACCTTTAATGATGATCTCTTTCAGTACCACCAGTGAACCTCCCCACCAAAATTACGATAATGAGATGAATTAGAATTCTATATCAGTGTAATATCAAGAAATGGCAAATATGATTTTAGACGAAATTAGATAAAACTTTATATGCAACATACATAACTAAACGTGGCTTGAAACCTTTTTCAAATCGTTTACTATGCTCTGTGATACGTTGTATATGTCACCTGCACCAACGAATAGGTATACGCTATTACCATCATAACTGATATTTTTCAATTCATTCAAATCTTGTATAAAGATTGATCTCTTGATGTCTTCCACAATCTTTCTAGCAGTAATCCCGTTCTTACTCTCAAACGCACCGTAAACTTCTGTCACGTATATTTCATCTGCGATCTGTAGGACCTTCTCAAATTTCTCAACTTCTCTCTTCAGGCGCGTGTATCTGTGAGGCTGGAATATGAGTACGACTTTTCTATCGGAATAGACCTCTCTTGCGGTCTTCAATAGTACTTCTACCTCGTCTGCTGTATGTGAATAATCATCGACTATCGTCAATTTCTTCTCAGGATCATCGTAACTAACGTTGAACCTACGCCCGGGTAATCTGAAATCGTAGAGTGAATTTATCACATCGCTTATGTCATATCCTATGCTCGATAGTAATGTGATTACTGCAAGTGCATTGAGTGCGTTGTGATACCCTGGTACTGGAAGAAGGAATTTCTTCTCACCCCAAGGAGTATAGACATCGACGGTTTGCAAAAATCCCTCTTGTTTTCTCTCAACTAACCTAAAATCACCAGAATACACACCAAACGTTGCATTTCCTCTAAACTTTTTCTCATCTTCAAATGTAACTACAAAATTCGTGTTGTCTATCAATCGCTTGAACGAATCGTAGTAGTGGTCCAAGTTGTTGTAGTTTTCAAGATGATCTCCACGCACATTTGTTATGATGAGATATTCAGGTTTGAATAGTTCAAAACCTGGTTGGCTCTCATCGAGTTCGTAGACGGCTGTATCTTTCCCGCTTCTATAGTTTCCGTGCTCTAATTTCGTATGTAGTGCACCCAAGAAAACGTAAGGATCTTGATTTAGATTGATCAGTGAATTTGCTAACATCGCAGTTGTTGTAGATTTACCATCGGTACCCGTTACTGCAAAGCCTTTGTATTTGGATAGTATTGACCTGAAATGCTCGATTCTCATAGTCATCTTAATGTTGTTGTTTCTCGCATAGACATATTCTGGATTGTCTTTTGAAATTGCTGGAGTTATTATCACCTCGTCCACACCATACACATTCTTTTCCTCGTGCGTTTTGAATACATCTATCCCAATACTTTCCAAATATTGAGTTCTCTCGGAACTGTACGGATCACTACCTGTTACCTTCTTACCATGAAAGTGCTCGTACATGGCCTGTGCACTCATGCCAATTCCACCGATTCCTATGAAATGGATTTTTTCCATCTTTTGAAAGACCTCTTCAGACATCATCAACTAAACCTCCCGTGTTCTTCAAACATTATCAACTGATTTATGCTCTTAAATCCTTCCTGATTTTTGACATCTCTTCAATTATCGATTCGACGATCTTCTTAGCGGGATTCTCACGTTCTTCAAATTTTCTCCCTTTCTTGATAAGTTCATATAGAGTGCTTACCAATGTATCCTTCGAGTATTCCATCTCTCTCATCATGATACCAAGGCCTTCGTTTTCTATCATCTTAGCATTTATTACTTGATGTCCTTCAGTTGCACCTTCCCAAGGAATAACAATTGCAGGTACGTTAAAGTGAATTAGTTCAGAGATCGTCGTCGCTCCACCACGCGTTATGGCCACGTCTACACTGCGCCAGTATGCATACATGTTGTCTATGTAATCATGCAATTCAACGTTAGGCGGTACATTCCCATCAATCTTTTTTCCACCGGTAGAAAGTATGAATGTCACATCGGGCATTTCTGTTGCAATTTCCAACGTGATTCTGTTGAGAAACTCGCTTCCACCACTTCCACCGATGACTATAACTGCCGGATGTTTGACCTGTGCCACTCCATCTTTGCTCCATATTGGATTTCCAGTTACTTGTATCTTTTGATGTACTTCCTTTGGAAAATATCTAACACACCCAGGAAATGTTACAAACACACTTTTTGCAAATTTTGAGATCGTGATATTTGCCTTTCCTGGAATCGTATTCTGTTCTTGGACGAATACGGGAATACCAATTCTATCGGCAGCTTTCGCAACTGGATAACTCACGTATCCACCTGAAACGTAGACAAAATCAGGTTTGAATGTTCTTAACTTCTTCTCTATGTCTCGAGAATTCTTCATCAAATCAGCAGCACGACTGATGTTTTCAGGATGAAAGACGGGCCTCTTTAATCCCTTCACTTGTAGTGAGAATCTCTTGTATTCTGGATGAACAACTGGGAGGAGCCGCTCTTCCAACTTTTCGGAGACGCAAAAGTAGAGTATGTCAGTATCGTATCGACTTTGGAATTCTTCAAGCACTGCAATGTTTGGATAAAGATGTCCACCGGTAACACCACCAGCTGCTGCAATCTTCAGCTTTTTACGCTTATCGTTAGTACCAGCAGTTACATTACTCGCATCATTTTCCATCCATATCGTCCTCTTTTCTTGTGGCCTCGGAGTTTTTCTCGTAGTTCTTGGCAGTATCACCTTTCTTGTTCAATAGACCAGATAATATTATACCAAAACCTGTTAATAGTCCCATCATCGAACTCCCACCAGTACTCACAAATGGAAGTGGGACACCGGTCACTGGCAGAAAGCCTGCAAAAACGCCCAAATTTATAGTCATATGTAAGAGTATAACTGAAGCATACGACCATGTAAAGACCTTCAATGCAGTATCTTCTATGTACCTTGCCACTCGCATTAGGGAATATGTGAGGAACAGATACGCAAGGAGCACAAAGATGATACCAAAAAATCCCCAATCTTCTCCGATAACGGCCAGCACGAAGTCACTTTCAGCTTCAGGCACGTAGACCTTCAACCAACCACTACCAACCCCTGAGCCAGTTATACCTGAATTCTTCATTGTCTTAAGTGCTATATCAACTTGTGGTGCTATGCCACCTCCGAAGAAATACCTCAACCTACCGAGTTGATAAGTATGAAGGAGGCCAAACGTTGAGGCAAGTACAAGGCCGACTACACCCGCAACAAGCGATATTAAAAAATAAATTAACTTTGCTCCACCGTAGTACAGAGTTATAACTGCTATTGCCAACATAAGTAGTGCCGTACTGAGATTTGGCTCGACAAAAACAAGTGCAACATAGACTAGCGAGATCAAAAGTGGTAGTGCAAACCCTTTCCAAAAAGTGTCCATCTCACTCTTGTTCTTCTTCACGTATATTGAAAGGTACAATATTAGTATAATTTTCGCAAATTCTGAAGGCTGGAGCGTAAAACTTCCCAAAGAAATCCATCTATGTGCACCATTTATTGCTGGAAATACAAAAACTACACCTAAAAGCACTATTCCAAAGACGTAAAGCCAAGTTACATGCTTTTCGTAAAAGTTGAATGGTATATTCATTGCAATTAGGAACATTGCAAGGCTTGCTGAAATGTTTATAATGTGCTTTTGAAAGAAGTTGCTCGAAACACCGAGCACTTGTTCCTTTGCAATGTCTAGACTGTACATCGCCACGGCACCGATAACAAATAAAATCATATAACAAACGATCGTAACGACTATCTCACTCCTCATCGAAATATTCCTCCCAGACACTTAGCAGTGTTACGAAGAATAGATTACTGAAATCCATTCCTTCTTCGTTCAACTTTCTACCATCGAAGAAATTGAATCTGCTCTTGAGTATATCGATGACATCTGATACATCGATGCCAGTTTTACGTTTTATATCTTCAACACTTACACCCCATTTTGTACGTAATCCCATGAACAATGTCTCCAACGCCTCTCTCTCTGCGCTATTTGTTGCCTCGTACAGACGTGGAAACTTACCTTCAGAGATTGCCAAATAATAGTCATACAATTCACCATAATTATTGTACCTCAGAGGTCCTATGTGGCCACCAGCGGATGCACCAAGACCTATGTAATCATCGTTGAACCAATACTTGAGATTATGCTTGCAGTATTTGTTATTCAATGCAAAATTTGATATTTCGTATCTTTCGTAACCCAAGCCCCTCATTGATTTTAGAAATTCATCGTACCTCAAGAAAGTCTGTTCATCAGGCTTTTTGAGAAAATCCTTGGCCTCGGATTCATCGTGCACTTCTATCATATAGATAGATACATGTTCTGGCATAAAATGGCTTACAAATTCAACGTCTTTCTGAATCGTCTTCCAAGATTCGCCAGGTAATCCTACGATAAAATCAACATTCACTATATCAAAATACCTACGAGCCATGTCATACTTTCTGATAAAGGTCTCGTAGTCGTATAATCTACCAGATTTTTTTAGTACATCATCGTCTGCACCTTGCAGGCCCATACTCAATCTATTGACACCTAAAGATTTGTAAAACTCTGCAAGTTCTACGTTAAAAGAGTCAGGATTTACTTCTATTGTAAATTCTTGAAGATTATTCGCGTGCTTTAGGACGCCCTCGACTATCGATGCAAATTTTTCTTTTGGGAATATACTTGGCGTTCCGCCACCGATGTACAACGTACTTATACCTTGCGAAAGCCATTTATCGTACATTTGGATCTCTTCCAGTAGATAATTAGTGTACTGATCAAAGTCATTTTCCGTATAGCTTACAAAATCGCAGTATATGCATCTACTCTTACAAAATGGTATATGAATGTACACACCTACGCCAGGTATTTCTAAATCCCTTGTGAAATTCGATTCACTCACTCTCTTCAACCCCAATATACCAAATATCTCTTACAGTCATTGAGAAAGTTTGATCTTAAAGTAAGCTGATGAATTTTGAATGATCAAATCTCCTTGGACAGGAGAAAGAAATTTGATCCAGACGCCATATTTCATGGCAGATGAACTTGGTATGTACGTTCCATAGGTAGAAAAGAAAAATCTCAACTGATCAAAATCGACAAATATCCTTCCACCGAGAACGCCCACTAATCTGCCTTCATCGAAATCCCAACCAAGATCCACCGTCACACCTTGTTCCAGAGATTTGTCTGGAAAGACGTAAAATCCCAGAGAGTATATAGTTCCAATCTGTACGAAGCTCAGTTGAAGTGTATCAATGTTGGCAAATGCCCTTTTCAAGTCTATACTTGTGCCTGTCGGTGCAACTTGAGTTAGAGAAAATCCTTCGTAGTTCAGTGAAAATGGTCCAATAGTGCTACCACCTATAGGAATACTCGGAAGTGCTAACCAAGTCTTGGAATAATCTGTCGTTATTACTTGATCTGTGGAAAAATAATACGTCCTTTCAAATCCAGTAGTCGGTATGGAATATCCTTCATAGCCTACAGTCAATATTACCCCATTCGTTTGACCAACGAACGCAAGCACATCGAAGTAACTCTTATCAATGGGTCTTTTCATCGTTATGAAGCCAAGCTTATAAGACTCACTTCTCAAATCTTCGTCGTAAAAGCGTAGCCCACCGGCAACTTTTGAATCTTCATAAACAAATGATAAATTCCAGACGTTGATGGAAAAAGAATTGTATATTCCTTGCACACTTGGAGAAAGTGTTGATAAGTCGATACCAAAAATCGACGTGACAAACATAACATTCACAATGATTGCAAGAAGGAACAACTTAGATAGATTTTTTATCTTCATGATAACTTCCTCACCCCTTTAGATTCCGTGCTCTGTAACAATCTGTGATAATTAAACACCCCTCAAAAATTTGTTCAGTATTTCGTTTACAGTTTTTGGATTGGCCTTTCCCTTAGTTTCTTTCATAACTTGTCCAACGAAGAAGCCGAAAAGCCCTTCCTTACCGTTTTTGAAGCCTTCGACTTCCTTTGGATGTGCCTCTATAACCTTCTTAGCGATGTCTTCGATGAGTTTGGTATCATCAACTTGTTCCAATCCCTTTTCTTTAACAATTTCTGATGGCATTTTACCACTTAATGCGCTCTCTTGAAAGATATCTTTTGCCATGTTTCTTGATATCTTACCATCTCTCATCAGCTGAAACAATTCAACGAAATGTGTAGGATTTATGTGAATTTTGTCTTCACCGTGTTCACTGATCATCCTGAATAATTCCGTCAAAAACCAATTTGCCGTTTCTTTTGGTTCTTTCGTTTGTTTAACAACTTCTTCAAAAAAGTCAGCAATCTTCTTGTCTTCTACGAGTGTCCATGCATCCTTTTCGGATAACTTGTAGTCATTTACAAATCTTCTGAGTCTGTCATCTGGAAGTTCAGGTAGTGAATTTTTTATTTTCTCGACATACTCGCTATCTAATACGACTGGTGGTATGTCTGGTTCTGGGAAGTACCTATAATCGTGTGACTCCTCTTTGCTTCGCATACTAACGGTTGATTTTGTTGTCAGATTCCAGCCTCTTGTTTCTCTTTCAACTTCTTGACCATTTTCCATCAATTGGACTATCCTGTCAAATTCGTATTCTAGAGCCTTTTCTACAAATTTAAAGGAATTCATGTTTTTAACTTCCACTTTGTTACTCTGCTTACCGGTAATTGTATCAACTACCGATATGTTTGCGTCGCATCGCATGGCTCCTTTTTCCATATCACCCGTGCTAACGCCGATGTATCTTAATATAGTACGGAGTTTTTCCATGAAAATTCTTGCTTGCTCCGGAGATTCTATATCAGGTTCCGTAACGATTTCAGCCAAAGGTACACCACATCTGTTCATGTCTACAAGTGAATAATCGGATTTTGTTATGTTATCACCAGAGTGGAGAAGCTTACCTGCATCTTCTTCTAAATGAATTCTTGTTATACGTATCTTCTTACCATCTACTTCAAGCCAACCACGTTCAGATAGTGGGTGGAAGAACTGTGTTATTTGATAACCCTTTGGTAGATCAGGATAGAAGTAATTTTTTCGATCGAAGCGAGAATAGAGGTTGATGTGACAATTCAGAGCACTGGCAATTTTAATTCCGAGTTCAAACATTTCGTGAGATGGAACCGGTAGTGCACCTGGCTGGCCTGTACATACAGGGCAGATTGATGAATTTGGTTCTAAATCGAATACCTCGGCGCTGCAATCACAAAATGCTTTTGTCTTTGTATTGAGCTGCACATGTATTTCAAGACCTATAACCGGTCTGTATCTGTTATCCATACATTTTCCTCCCCTATCGTTCATCATCCATCGCTAATATGCTTATCGCAGTTGCCTTTCTATAGAATCGGCAAATCCGAGTACCTTCGCATCAGAAAATCTTGGCCCCATTATTTGGATGCCGACAGGCAAATTGTCAACCTTACCAAACGGAATGCTGATCGCAGGAAGTCCAGCAAGGTTTGCTGGTATTGTGAATATATCCATCATGTAGTAAACGAGCGGATCTGAGACGCTACCTATCTTGAACGCAACGATAGGTGATGTAGGTGTTATGATGAGATCGTACTTTTCGAATACTTCAGATAGTCTATTCGCAATCTTCCTTCGCACCTTTTGAGCCTTTTCAAAGTAGGCATCGTAATATGCAGCACTGAGTGTGAACGTACCTATCAATATCCTTCGTTTTACCTCATCGCCAAATCCCTCTCCACGGGTCTTTTCGTACGAATCACGCAGTGAATCAGAAGAGACACGCAGACCGTATTTGACACCATCAAATCTCGAGAGATTCGTACTTGCTTCTGAAGGCGCAATTATGTAATATGTGGCAACAGCATACTTCAGGTCATCTATATCTACCATCGCTACCTCATGTCCAAAATTCTCAAGTAAGGTAATGAATTCCCTGACCTTTTGCTTTACACCGTCTTCGACGCCTTCACCGAAAGACTGCGTTGCGACAGCTACCTTCATTTTTGGAAATTGCTTGCCTATAAATTCTGTAAAATCTATCTTTCTGTCAACGGTTGTTGAGTCCATTTCATCTTTCCCTGCAATTATGTTCATCAAAATAGCACTATCTTCAACTGTCTTGGTGATAGGACCAATCTGGTCTAGTGATGAAGCGAATGCAACTAGGCCATATCTCGAAACCAAGCCGTACGTAGGCTTGAATCCAACAACGCCGCAAAACGAAGCAGGTTGGCGTATGGAACCGCCAGTATCGCTACCAAGTGCAGCAATTACCTCTCCAGATGCAACTGCAGCAGCTGAACCCCCACTACTTCCACCTGCAACTCGTTCTAAATCGTGTGGATTTCTTGTTGGACCATATGCAGAATATTCGGTACTTGCTCCCATCGCAAATTCATCTAAATTCGTTTTGCCAACAAATGAAAAACCATTCTCTCTCAATTTTTGCACAACAGTTGCATCGAATGGAGCTACGTAACCTTTCAATATCTTAGATGCGCAAGTTGTTTCGACTCCCTTGACATTCATGTTATCCTTTATACCTATTGGAATACCAATGTTTGGGCTTTTGTTAACGCTTATGAATGCTCTAATGTTCTTATCTTCTTTGGCGATAATTTCAACAGAGCGTTCCACAAGCGCTGATTTATCTTCGTATGTCATGGCGTCTTTTAATGTCATAGTCTTAAATGCTTCATTTGTTAACATTTCCAACTCCGACACCTCCTCACGTTTTGCAATTGAATTATACCACATATTTTCTTATTCGCATTAGTTGTGATAAAATTACTAAGAGTTGATGGAATAACAATTTGTAGTTCTTAAACTCTATGGGGGGAGTAAACATGGACAAATTCTTAGAGAGTGCTGAAAAGTACTATTTCCATTATCCATTCCCAGTCACCATCGTTGGGACGTTGTACGAAGATAAATCAAACTTCATGGCTGCCGCTTGGCACACACAATTATCATTTGACCCACCATTGTATGCAGTTTCAATATCACCGAAGAGATACAGCAAAGAACTAATTGATAAGTCTGGTGCATTTTCTCTGAACTTTTTGAAATTCGATGATTACAAATTGGCTGGTTTCGTTGGTAGGACCTCTGGTAGGGATCATCGTAAAGAAGAGATATTCGATATACAATACGATATTGGAACTAAGTTGAACGTTCCCGTACTTAAAATTGCGGTTGGATGTTACGAATGCAAGGTTGTAGATAAGAGACCTTTTGGTGATCATATCTTGTACGTAGGTGAGATAGTAGGAATTCACTACGATAGTAATTATTACAAAGATGGTATATCGACAGACATGTTACTGTACATCGGAAATGATATGTACACCCATGCAGAGGGGGCACTTGTAAAGTTTGGTAAACAAGAAGTGCAAGAGGTTTTGAAGGAATTAAAAGGCAAAAAAGAGATTTGAAAAAGATGCAAAATGTGATATGGATAACACGAATAATATGATATAATTGATAGAAATGAAAATAGGAGCAATAATCAGCAACTAAAATTAAACAGCTCCTAACAAAAGGAGGGAGATTATGAAGATATTCCTCGATACTGCTAATATCGATGAGATAAGGCAAGGGGTTGAGTGGGGCATCGTGGATGGTGTCACAACAAATCCAACTTTGATTGCAAAAGAAGGGGCTGATTTCGAAAAGAGGATAAAGGATATATGTCAACTTGTCCAAGGACCAGTTTCAGCAGAAGTCATCTCTTTGAATTGGGATGGGATGGTTGAAGAGGCAAGGAAGTTAGCCGCCATAGATGAATACGTGGTTGTTAAGATACCTATGACACCGGATGGGATAAAGGCGGTGAAGATTCTTTCAGCTGAAGGGATTAAGACAAATGTGACTTTAGTTTTCAGTGCAAATCAAGCGCTGCTTGCGGCGAAGGCGGGAGCAACGTTTGTTAGTCCATTCATAGGTAGAATAGATGATAATGGGAACGATGGAGTTAAATTACTTGATGAGATAATG
>DPXZ01000099.1:0-129 GCA_003526765.1 Fervidobacterium sp. | reverse complement strand
CAACGATACCGTTCGATGTTCTCAAGAAGATGTTCGTTCATCCACTTACAGATAATGGTATCAAGAGATTTATGCAAGATTGGGAGGCATATCAGAAGGAAAAGGGCAATAAATAGTTTGAAATTGTTC
>DPXZ01000135.1 GCA_003526765.1 Fervidobacterium sp. | reverse complement strand
TTCTCTTGGGGAATGTACACATACGATGAATCTGGAGTATGACCAGGTCCATGGATAAATTGTATCTTCAAATTATCTTCATAATCAAATTCATCTTCGAAGATGATATCCGGAAGATGCAACTCAAAATAATCTAAACCAAGTTCTTCAAAGTATGAATTATCGAACTTCTCCATCTTCTCACGTGTCAAAATATGTGCTACAACAGGGCAATCGAATGCAGTATTACCAAATGTATGGTCAGGATGATAATGCGTATTGAATACAAGCTCTACAGGTTTCATCGTAAGATCCCTAATAAACTTGGCAATACTCTTTGCCTTTTCAGGAAATAAAGAAGTATCAACGAGAACTACACCTTTTTTCCCGATTATTATCACATTATTCGCGGCCTCTTCGTGCTCAATTACGTAAACAGATTCTGTAATTTTCTTGACCATGTTATCACGCTCCAAAAGGAATTTTATCCTTTGCACAGCTCTACGATTCACGATGTTTTCAGTAAACGTACGTCAATATTATACTTCCTATACTTTCGCTTAATACTTCTATGGAGGAGTTGGTTATTCCTTGAAAGTACTGTTACTTGGTTACTATGGATACGGAAATTTCGGCGATGAACTCATGAGAATGAGCATTGAAGACTTCTTTGCCAAATTCAAAATCGATTACACAATTGCACTACCAAAAAGAATAAGCAGAGACACAGTATCTCGCTTTAGCCTCCTTGAAATGATCGATGCTACATTCGATAGCGATATGTTAGTGTACGGTGGTGGTGGTCTACTTCAAGACATCACAAGCACAAAAAGCTTCATATACTACGCCTCGGTGATAAGATTAAGCCTTCTATTGAATAAACCCGTAATTCTCTTCGGTAACAGCCTTGGTCCCGTTAAAAAGGCAATCGATAGATACACGTTGAGAAGCATACTGAAAAACAAGAAAGTTTACGTTTTTGCTAGAGATCTCATATCATACAGATATGCAAAGTATCTCAACCAAAATGCAGTACTTTCATGTGACCCTTCTGTAAGATATCTCAAAAAAGTTGCTTTAGATAAAGAAAAAGTAGAGAAGAAATATGATCTCATACTCATACCGAAAAAATCTGAAGATGCAGAAAGATACAACATTTTGAAAAAGTACTTCGAGAACATTATCATCTGTCCAAGCCAAGAAACAGACATACCTGTTTCCAAAAAGATAGCTAAAAATCTCAATTGTGAGTTATTTGAAGACATATCAAATATAGACGACGTACTTACATGTATATTATCGTCAAAATTTATAATTTCTGAACGTTTTCACCCATCACTTGTTGGGGGCTATTTTGGTATACCATTTATCTCGTTAGAAAATTCAAAGGCAGAGCGCTTTTTTAGAAGGTATACCGATAGGAAAGAAATTTTCACGAAGAACCTAACAGACGTAGGGGAAAGAATAGAGAAAGTGAAGAAAGATCCCATAAGATTGAAAGAGATTATGGACAAAGAGGCAGAAGAATCGTACAAACAATTATTCAAATTGATGATACGACTAAAGAACGACTGACCAAACTAAATAACAACTTCAACTCTGCGATTAAAAAATAGAAAACATGGCTCCCTGTAGATATCTTTTATTCTCGGGAGCCATGTTCGTTAGATTCTCAAATGATCTCGGGCAATTAAAGCAATTAAAATCCGTTTTTCGCTATTTGATAAAGGCCTTTGATTTCTTTTCAGGCTTCTTGCATAGATTAACTGGGCATTCCTTTTCATTTACATGCTTGAGGAATTCATCTCTGAAATTGTTGATCAGTGAGAGCAATGGTACGTTTATACTTTGCCCAAGGCCGCAGAACGATGCATCTGCAGTTAAATTTGCAATTTCTTCCAAGTAGTTTAGGTCCTCTTGCGTTGCTTCTAATTTCGTCATCTTTTCAAGTATCTCGCATGCTAACCTTGTGCCTTCTCTGCATGGCGTACACTTACCACATGATTCATGCCTGAAGAATTCCATTGTATTCAGTGCAATGTCTACAGCGCAGTGTGAGCTATCAATCGCTAAGATAACTCCGGAGCCTAAACTAACGCCATACTTTCTCATGGAGTCGTAGTCGAGTGGTGTATCGAGTTTATCTGGTCCAATGAACGTACCAGCCAATCCACCTGTTTGCACCATCTTCAGTTCTCTTCCTCCACGTACGCCGCCACCAAATCCGTAAAGTACTTCCCGCACCGTTACACCCATAGGAAGCTCTACCATACCACGTCTATTTACATCCCCTGCCAAGCAGAATACTTTCGTACCGGCTGAGTTCGGTGTTCCGATGCTTTTGAACCAAGATGCGCCATTCAGAATTATCTGTGGCACGTTTGCCAATGTTTCGACGTTGTTAATCACCGTTGGTTTACCAAAGAGACCACTTTCAGGTGGATATGGTGGTTTCAAGCGTGGCTTTCCAGATTTTCCCTCTATCGATTCTAACAATGCGGTTTCCTCACCACAAACATATGCGCCCGCACCGAGTCTGACGGTCAGATCAAAACTAAAACCACTGCCCAATATATCTTCACCTAAGAATCCGTATTCATAGGCATCTTTTATTGCCTTTCTGAGGTTCTCAACGGAATTGTAGTATTCACCCCTGATGTATATGTAACCTTTTGAAGCACCAACAGCGTAACCAGCAATGGCCATTGCCTCAATCACAGAGTGTGGATCTCCTTCCATGATAAGTCTATCTTTGAACGTACCTGGTTCCCCTTCGTCTGCGTTACAAACGACATACTTTTGATCAGCTTGTACCTTTGCGGTGAGTTCCCACTTGAGACCTGTTGGGAATCCTGCGCCACCACGTCCTTTAAGGCCGCTATCTTTCACTTCTTTTATAACTTCCTCAGGTTTCATCTTCAATGCTTTACTTAGTGCAAAGTAACCATCTCTCGCTATGTATTCGCCTATATTCTTTGGGTCTATGGCACCGATGTTTCTTGTTACTATTCTTATTTCTTTCAATTCAAATTTCTCTGCGGGCTTTATACTGCTCTTATCTATCGTCAAATCCCATACTTGTCTACCCTTCAATAGATGTTCTTCGACTATTTTTCTCACGTCATCTTTTGACTTTATTGAATAATACACATCATCTGGTAGTACTTGGACTGTGACTCCGTTGTAAGAACCAAGGGATACTGTCTCAAGAACGGTTACCAAAGAATCCATGTTGTAATTTGCCACCAGATTTCTCAGGTACGTTACGAATTCCTTTGCACCGAGCAATATGCTATTGCTATCGACTGAAACTAATACAGTGATTGGCGTCATCGTGACTCACCACCTTTTAAGTTCTCTATTATGCTTTCAACCTTTTCTACAGTTAAGTCTCCATAATAATCATCGTTGATCATTATGACAGGTGAGACGCCACAGAGTCCAAGGCAACCCGTTTCTTCAAGCGTAAAGAGCCCATCTTTTGTTGTATCACCAAAATCAACACCTAATTTTTTCTTGAGAAATTCCACAATTTCTCTACCACCTGGCACATGGCATGGTAGACTTGTACATACTCTGATTATGTACTTTCCTCTTGGTTTTGTCGCAAACATAGAATAGAACGTAAGTACTTCGTACACCTTCGATGGTGACACATTCAGTTCTTCTGCAACCATTTCACCAATTTCTGCTGGTATGTAATGACTTTGATAGTGATCTTGAATGCGGTGCAATAAATAGATCAATATATCTCCTTCAGCCAGTTGTTCTTCTCTCAGTTCTTCAACGATCTTTTTGATTTCTAATCGATCCACGACGCCTTCCCTCCCCATATGAAGATAGAATTGAAAATGAAATTGACGAATTTCATTCAAAAAAACAAGGTGAGCTACCACCTAAAATGGGCTCACCTCGTGATTTCTTTATTTTGAAACAACATTCTCAACTGCAGGTGTTACTTTGCTTATTGCTCCAAATCTACAAACTTCTATACAACTTCCACATCTTATGCAAGCATCTTGATCTATCTCGTGAACTTTTCTTACTTCACCGTAAATTGCACTTGATGGACATACCCTTGCGCATGCGGTACAACCTGTACACTTATCTGGAGCGATTACATAACTTATAAACGCCTTGCACTTCTTCGATAAGCACATGTTATCTTTGACGTGTGCTTCATACTCATGCCTGTAATATTTCAGCGTTGATAAAACTGGATTCGGTGCTGTCTGACCAAGGCCGCAAAGTGATGAATCTCTCACAATTTGGGCAAGTTGTTCCAGTTTATCTATATCTTCCATCGTTCCCTCGCCACTTGTGATCTTTTCAAGGAGGTCATGCATGACCTTCGTTCCCTCACGACAAGGTGTACATTTTCCACAAGATTCCTCAACAGTAAAACCAAGGAAGAATTTCGCAACGTCGACCATACAATCGTCTTCATCGAGCACAATCATACCACCGGATCCCATAATTGCGCCGAGTTTTGCAAGTGACTCGTAATCTACAGGTGTATCAAAGTACTCTGCAGGGATAACTCCTCCACTCGGTCCACCCGTTTGTACTGCCTTTATCTGCTTGCCTTGTGGGTGTCCACCGCCTATTTCGTATAGCAACT
>DPXZ01000114.1 GCA_003526765.1 Fervidobacterium sp. | reverse complement strand
TGTAGTTAAATAAAATTGAGTATTGAAATAAAAGATGATTTTGTGATAGAATATGTTATAACGAAATACAAAATCTTAGCGTTACAAAAACTCGTGGAAAAGTTTACATTGAAGTTTATTGTGTTGATTATAGTTGTTTCCTTAGTTGTGTTCGATATCTCTGTTCTTTACAAAAGCCTTGTAAGACCTATGCAAATAACAGAAGTAGTCATAGAATTAGGACTTTTAAAAGAGTTCGCAAGGAGGATTGGTAGATTTGGAATCCATACTCAGTGTCAGAAATCTGAGCACTTGGTTCTTTCTTGAAGAAGGGGTATTAAAAGCAGTAAATGACGTTTCATTTGAACTTGCTCCAAACGAAGTACTTGGAATCGTGGGGGAAACTGGTTCAGGAAAGAGTATAACTGTTCGAAGTGTAATGCGCCTCATTCATCATCCCGGCAAGATCGTAAGTGGTGAGATGATTTATCGTGGACGTGGAAGAGAAGAAGATATTGCTAAGATGAGTGATGACGAATTAACCCATATAAGAGGTAAAGAGATATCGATGATATTCCAAGATCCTCTTACATCTCTCAATCCTCTTTACACGATAGGTGATCAACTCATCGAGACAATTATGCAGCACCAAGATGTAGACAGGGCAGGAGCTTGGAGGTTGGCTGTTGAAGCGCTCGATAAAGTGCAAATACCGGAACCAGAGAAAAGGATGAATTCTTACCCGTTTGAATTCAGCGGTGGTATGAAACAAAGAGTCGTCATAGCAATCGCGCTTTCGTGTAATCCGAAGATACTAATTGCAGACGAGCCAACAACGGCACTTGATGTCACCATTCAAGCACAGGTGTTGGATTTAATGAAGCAATTGCAGACAGAAATGAAAACTGGAACTTTGTTTATAACTCATGACCTTGGTGTCATATCTGCAATGGCAGATAGAGTTATGGTCATGTACGGTGGTAGACAGATGGAACTAGCATCTGCTGAAGATGTTTTCCATAAGCCAACTCATCCTTACACGCACATGTTGTTGAGATCAATACCACGTGTTGACATAAAGCAAGAAAGTCTTGAATCGATACCTGGACAGCCTCCAAGGATGATCGATGTCCCGGATGTGTGCCCATTTGCTCCAAGATGTCCGAGAAGACTTGACAAGTGTTCAAAAGAACTACCGAAACTCGATGAATTTGAACCAAACCACTATGTGAGATGCTTCAACCCAGTGGAACCTGGAGGGGATTTATATGCCTAACAATGAAGTGGCTGAGAAGGTACAAAATAATGTTGCATCTAAAGATGAAGTCGTTGCAAAGGTTGTAAATTTGAAGAAATATTTCCCAATATACAAAGGCTTCTTGGTGAAAAAACACGTCGGAGATGTTAAAGCGATTGACGACATATCTTTTGAGGTTAGGCGTGGAGAAACATTCGCAATAGTTGGAGAATCTGGCTGTGGAAAGACCACAACCGCAAGGACCATGCTGAGATTAACCGACCCAACTGATGGTAAAATAGAGATATTAGGAACAGATATTTCAAAGCTTTCTCGAGAAGAGTTACTACCTTTTCGAAGGAAGATGCAAATAGTTTTTCAAAACCCCATTGGCTCGTTGAACCCAAGAATGACAGTTGGTCAGATATTGACGGAACCCATGCTTTTTCACAAGATAGTTTCCAGTCAGCAAGAAGCAAATGAGAAGGCCGTAGAACTTTTGAGAATGGTTGGTCTAAAACCATTCCACATGGATAGATATCCGCACCAATTCAGTGGCGGTCAAAAGCAAAGAATAGCAATAGCAAGGGCACTGAGCGTCAATCCGGAAATCATTTACCTTGACGAACCAACATCTGCATTAGATGTTTCTGTTCAGGCGCAGATAGTTAATCTTCTGTTGGATTTCCAGAAGAACATGGGTCTCACGTACATTTTTATTTCGCACAACCTTGCACTAGTCAGGTTCATAAGCAACAATGTTGCTGTCATGTACCTTGGCAGGATAGTAGAGATGGGAGATGTAAATGAAGTATTTGACAATCCGATACATCCATACACAAAGGCACTTTTGTCCGCATCACCAATACCTGATCCAGCAATTGAAAAGAAGAGAAAGAGGATAATATTGAGTGGGAACGTTCCAAGCCCCATAGTCAGGCCAAGTGGTTGTTTCTTCAACCCAAGGTGCCCATTTAGAATGGAACAGTGCGACAAGGAATACCCACAAACAAAATCAATTTCGGAAAATCACCAGGTTGCATGCTACCTGGTAGATAAAAGGGAGGTGTAAGTTTATGAGGAAGGTTCTCGTAACACTTTTTCTTTCTTTATTAGTTATTAGCTCATTTGCAGCATACCTCGGTGAGGATGCTACTGGAAAGAAGGGCGGAACTCTTACTGTTGGAACGCTGAGCGGACCAAGAACACTTAACGACACAGTTTCCAAAGAGACAAGTTCTTCTGATGTTATCAGGATGTTCATGGGTTACGGCGGTACACTCGTTGAAATGGATGAAAACGGTAAGTTCTTCCCAGCCATTGCTGAAAAGTGGGACGGCCCACGTCTAACAAAAGATGGCGGCATGGAAATCATTTGGTATCTCAGAAAAGGCGTAAAGTGGAGTGATGGAAAACCATTCACTGCAGATGACCTTGTATTCACGCTCAATGACATCTACACTAACCCAGACATTCCAAGTTCATTCAAAGACATACTCGAGAGTACAAATGGTTATCTACCAAAGGCAACGAAGATCAACGATTACACAGTCAGAGTATATTATGCAGAACCATTTAGGCTTGCATTCAGATACGTTGGTGGTATGTACATATTCCCGAAACACATTGCAGAATCTTGGGTAAAGAACAAGAAATTTGCAGAGTTCTGGACGGTCGATTCAATAAACAAGAAAGAGATAGTTGGGCTCGGGCCATTCATTCCTGTAGAATACGTACCTGACCAATATGTAAGATTTACAGCAAACCCGAACTACTGGAAAAAGGATAAGAACGGCACACAACTTCCATATCTCAAAGAATACATTTACAAGATCATATCTTCTCAAGATGCTATGAAACTTGCGTTTGAAAAAGGCGAGATCGATATCTATGCACCAAGAGGAACAGAATTTTCATATTTCAAGGAAAATGAAAAGAAATTTAACATCACTGTTCTTTCTTACGGTCCAGCTTACGGTACGGAATTCATTACATTCAACTGGAACAACAAAGATGAGGCAAAGAGAGACTGGTTCAGAAACGTACACTTCAGAAAAGCAGTTGCATATGCAATGGATAAGAAAAAGATAATCGATACGTTGTACAATGGCCTTGCAATCGAGCAATGGTCACCAGTTTCTATGGCTTCTCCATACTACAACGAAAAAGTTGTTGCAAAATATCCTTATGATTTGAACAAGGCAAGGGCCGAACTAAAACTTGGCGGATTCAAATGGGACAAAAACGGTAAGCTTCTCGATAGCAAGGGTAGACCAGTAAAGTTCATAATTGAAACAAACGCTGGTAACAAAGTACGTGAAGGCGTTGGTAATATTCTAACAGCAGCACTCAAGCAACTCGGTATGGATATAACATTTGTTCCAGGAGATTTCAACACGATGATCAACAGGATGCTCAACGTCGGTGACTGGGATGCTATAATCATTGGACTTACCGGCAGTGATGAGCCACAAGGTGGAAACAACGTATGGTCAATCAATGGTTCACTCCACTTCTGGAACTTGTCACCAGAAGTTGCTGATTGGGTAGATCCAAAGACGTATGTGGTTCCTGAATTCGAAAAACAGATCGACAAGATATTCAAAGAAAATGTCAGGATACTTGATAACAACGTTGTCAAGGACTACTGGGCACAATGCCAGAAGATTACATCTGAGAATATACCACTCATTTACACAGTCAACACACAGAGACTCTATGCATGGACCAACAGCCTTAAGAATGTAAGAATAGGCTTGCTCCAAGGCACACTTTGGAATGCTGACTGGTTATACAAAGAATAAGTTATAAATACTTAGCATTTGGGCGGGCTTTCGCCCGCCCATTGATTTTAATCGATTGTCAAACGCGCCATCACAATTGGAGTCTGCAAACTTAAAGGAGAGGTGAGTGGGGTTGGTTAAGTACATAGCCCGAAGATTGATAATATTGATTCCAGAACTATGGATAATCACGATCATAGTTTTTACCTTGATTCAATTATCACCTGGAACGTTCCTTGACCAATATAGATTGGATCC
>DPXZ01000104.1 GCA_003526765.1 Fervidobacterium sp. | reverse complement strand
TTTGGATTTGAGCCCTTCTTAGTGCACAGATTAGACAAAGAGACTTCCGGTGTACTCATCGTTGCAAAGAATAGAAACATTGCAAGAGAGCTTAGTGATTTGATTTCATCGCGAGATGTTGAAAAATACTACGTTACACTTGCTTTTGGTAAAGTTCCGAAGATGAAAATCGATGATTCTATAGATGGTCAAGAAGCAATATCAATAATTACACCAACTAAAGTTTATAAAACACCGTTTGGTGACGTCACACTTGTAAGGGTAAAGATAGAAACCGGGAGAAAGCATCAGATAAGGATACATCTTGCATCAAAGGGATTTCCCATTGTCTGTGATAACGATTATGGAGATTTCAGATTGAATAGGGAATTCACAAAGAGGTATGGACTCAAAAGGCAATTCTTACATTGTGAATCTATGGCTTTTTCATTTGGTGGTAAGCAGTACGATATCCATGCACCGTTGAGTGATGACTTATCGAATGTTCTCAAATTTTTGAATGTGGAGAGTGTTAGAAGTTGAAATTGCCACTTTTTCCGAAAAATGAAACTTACATCAACATAATCTTGACCATATTCTCGATCTTTTTACTGATATCGATAATCATAAGAATTCCAACAGATAGGGCAAATTTATCAGTCAGTGTCTTCTACAACGATGATAGTCGGGTGCTTTTTTACACGGGCAACGAAGATATCAGCGGTGATGTCCAGTTGGTAATTCCAATGGAAGGTGTTAAAGAGGATTCAAAGGAGTTCCTCGAGAAGGTAAATGGACGTTACGTTGGTAATCTGGAATTCTATGGTGACCAAGGATTTGTGAAGAAATTCTACGACGAGACGCATTACGATAAGATAGTCAAAGTTCATTATGTAAAGCCTGAAGAACTCTCAAAATACGATGATTACACACTTTTCAAAAGATTGTGGAGATCAGTTTTCGAAAGAAGCATCAACGTTATCGTGCTTCCAAGGGCAGATATCACTTACAAAGCCTACGATGAGTTTGCAAAGTTTTTCCAGATATCGCAAGAAATACCCGCACCAGATTCTACTAACTGGAATAGTCATATTTATGGTATTCTTTTGGGCATTTTTGTATCACTCCAAATGCCCATTGCAATCTTAGGTTTCCTTTTGTACAGTAAATACTGGCTTTACATATCTGTGATGAGCATAATAGGGACGATTGCTGTTTTCTTCTCTTCCAAAAATAAGTTTACACAGATGGTTAACTTTTTCTTATTAGGTGTTTTAACAAACTTTTCTCTTTATTCGTCTCCATACTTAAATGACCTCGATTTATATAGAGGTGTTAAGATATCATTGGTAGCCTTGCCTATAGTAGTTGCTGCAAAAATCATATTAGAGATTATTAAAGAAAAAAAGATTTCAAAGACGTACATTGCACTATTTAGTGTAGTTGGAGGTCTAGCTATCGTGTACATGCTTTTACGTAGTGGAAACTACGGTTATGTCACCGAATTCGAGGAAAAGATTAGAATCATGCTGGAGAACATATTCATAATTAGACCAAGGCTTAAAGAACTCTTATTCTTACCGATGTTCCTGCTATCTGACGTAACTGAGAACAAATATTGGAAAAATATACTACTCTTTTTCGGATCTATTGGAGTTGTTTCGATATTCAACTCGTTCTGTCATATGAAAGCTCCAATGTTTACCGTCGTGTATCGCGAGGTAGTAACAGTTCTCGTGGCAATGGCAATTTATGCGATTGTGTTGATTATCAAAGATTTGATACTTGTCTGGACTGGGAAAAAATGAGATAAAACAAAAGATCGGGTTTCAGCGAATACCGAAACCCGATCTTTTTATATTTCCAATGCCTTCATACACATAAACGATTGGTGGGTGTGGTAGGAATTGAACCTACGGCCCCTTCCTCGTGAGGGAAGTGCTCTTCCACTGAGCTACACACCCGCTAAAGCGACTTAACGAAGCCTCAATTATTCTAACACGAGCTTTCGTACTTTTCAAGTATTTTGGATAAATTCCATAATATCAATAATTCAACTCAATAATTCAACTCACGATCAAATATTATCAAATTTTTGCTAAGGCCAATTTTTCTTCCGTTGTGAGTAGATAATCAACTTCAAGTGTCAGAACCATCTCATTTGGCAATTTTATTACCCCGGATATGAACTTTGCATTGGACATCCCACCTATATGTGCGGGCGGTTCGTCTATCGATTCCTCTGTTACCGTGAGCACTTCTTTCACATCATCTACGAGAAATCCAACTTTGTTGTTGTCTTCGAGCTTCACAACAATTATCTTTGCCTTTTCCTTGTTTGAAAAATCTTCCAATGCGAACTTCTTTCTGAGATTTATTATGGGCACGATCTCTCCCATAAGATTTATGATACCTTCGACGTAATCTGCAATATTCGGCATCTTCGTTGTCTTTTCGTATTCCTTTACTCTCTCTACTTTCGATATGTTTATTGCGAATACTTCATCACCGATATGGAAAGTCAAGAATTTCAGCTCCATAAGTTCACCCCCATTATGGTTGTACGATTTTTCACTGCTATGTATATTCTACCACAAAGTGTGGGATAATATAATCGAGGTATTTGATATTCGCATTTTTGTTTGTTGCGTTTGAAGTTAGAAATTTAGGAAAGATATTCCTATGGACAAGGCTAACAATACGCCAGAATAAATGAGCCACCTGAATCCTAAGGTGTTGCTCTCTTTGGTCTTCCTTTCATTCTGTTTCCTAAGCGAGCTTAGACCTATTTCGAAAAACACTATGGCTACCACCAACGCGACTACAAAAGCTATGAACAAAATATTGGAGATCACGTAACTTATCTTCATAAATCACCTCAGAATTTATCAGTATCCAATTTTACCTCAGAATGTAAGGTCTGTCCTCGGTTTATTTACATCTATCTGACTTGCAGTGCTACCAGCTTTCTTCATGGCCTCCTGCCACGTTGAAAGCAAGTCAGAAAGTAGTGTTTTGACTTCATCCAATTTCTTTACATCTTTCTTTATATTCGCTTCTACAAGTGTTCTATACATATAATTGTACAGTGCGCGGAGGTTTTTTGCAATATCTCCTCCACCTTCAACATCCAGTGAGAGGTTTAACTCCATTACTATGTCTTGAGCACGTATGATCTTTTCGTTTGCACCTTTGAAATTCTTCTCATCGATCAAAGCCTTGGCATCTTCTATCACACTTATTGCCTTATCCAAAAGCAATTCAATCAACTTTGCAGGACTTGCAGTCATAACCATCTGTTCTCTGTAATCCATATTTCTACCTCCTCGTGAAAAATCTTTGTTACAAAGCCTATGACTTATGGATTATCGACTAAAATATCAGATAATGAATACTTTTTTAATTACGTGATCAATTGATTTGAGACGACTTTATCAGTTCAAGTGTCTTGGAGAAATACTCTATGTAATAATCCAATACAATTGGAACCTTGTTTTTAATGATGTCGGATACTTCCAAATTGTCTTGCATGTCTAAAGCACCGAGAAGTGCATTCAAGATATCCATTACTTCAGATGGTTTGGCAACCAATTTCAGTTCTTTCTCAGTTAGCTTTGTAATTTGCTGAGTTGAGCTCTTCAAGTTCTCCATAGCGGATATTCCTTCAGATAGGTCTTTTATTGCCTTCCAACCAGCTTCGTTATTGCTCAATAAGTTATCCGATACTTGAGGGAGCAACGACTTGACATGTTCTATGTAACCGAGCACGTCGTTAAGTGTCTCTTTCAAAAATTGTACAGCATTCGCAAGTTCCATCTCTATCGTTATATTTTCGTCAACCGTTGCACTTTTCAGCTCATCTATAAACGCAATTGGTACATCCTTTGAATTTATCTTGAGCGATTTGAGTATCTGCCCCTCGGGTATCACCTTCTTTAAGAAATCGCCGAAAGTCTGAAAGTCTTGCGCATCAAAATCTTTTTCCTCGCCGTTGATTATTGTTTTTACCATCAATTCTCACCTCTCAACTCACGCAATTTGAAATACGACTTTACAATACCAGCTATAGTTTTTGCATCTGTGATCTCTCCATTTATACATTTCTTCATTACCTCGTTGAAATCCTCTACGTAAACATGTATTATTTCGTCCTCGTCCGGATTCGAATCACCATGTTTCAAATCTAAGGCAAGGTACAAGTGTATTATTTCGTTCGAAAAGCCTGGAGTAGTGTGAATGTAGCCGAGATACACATATTTTCCAGATTCGTATCCTGTCTCCTCTTTCAATTCTCTCTTAGCACATTCCAGAGGGTCTTCTTCTGGGCTATCGAACTTTCCAGCAGGAATCTCCAACAGTTTTTGCTTTATAGGATATCTGTACTGTTCAACGAGTATCACCTTGTTATCATCAGTAACTGGTACAACAGCTACAGCTCCTGGATGAAGTACAAACTCGCGTACGCTTCTTACTCCGTTTTCCAATTCTACATCATCTCTGAGTACATGTAAGAGTACCCCTTTGAATATGTCCCTACTACTTATCGTCTTTTCCATGAAAAAATCAACTCCTCTACCAATTCTCAGTCTTCTTTATTTCAACAATTTCAGAAAAACCAATCTCTATCAAAAGTGGACTCGATCAAGAAAGCATCGAGTCCACATGAATTCTTGTTGTTTCCTATTTTATCTGTTAATAGAACCAAGAAAAATTAAGAACGCATGCGAGAAATCAACTTTTCAACCTCGCCAACCAAAAGTATGACCAACGATAAACCTACGACATACAACCATTGTACTGTGTTAAGTGTTGATATTTTGAAAATGCCGTTTAACAACGGAGTATCGAGCAATATTTGTAGTCCAAAACCTATTACTATTGACATTATCAGGAATTTATTTGTGCCAAGACCCAGCTTGAAAAGAGATTCCTTAGTGGATCTTGAATTCAATGAATGGATAAGTTGGGAAAATACCAACGTCATAAACGTCATTGTTTCAGCAGTTTCAAGGTTGTAATCATTGCCGATATGGAAAGCGGTTATTGCTAAAAGACCCATTGCAATTCCCTCGATTATCATTTGGATTCCAAGCCCACCAGCAAAAATGCTTTCGTTTCTTGGACGTGGTTTTGTCTTCATAACATCGTGTGATGGTGGTTCCATACCAAGGCCAAGGGCTGGCAAACTATCAGTTACCAAGTTAATCCATAAAAGATGTATGGGAAGTAATGGTTGCCCCAATCCAAAAATGTTGGCTAACAACACTGTAATTATCTCTCCAAAATTGCAAGAGAGTAAATACCGTATCGACTTGCGTATGTTGGCATATATCGTTCTACCTTCTTCTACCGCTGCAACTATCGTAGCAAAATTGTCATCTGTCAAAACCATTGCAGATGCTTCTTTTGCAACTTCGGTACCTGTAATACCCATTGCAGTGCCTATATCAGCTTGAGAGAGTGCAGGCGCATCGTTGACCCCATCACCTGTCATACACACAACAGCATCGTTCTTTTGCCATGCCTTGACTATTCTAACCTTATGTTCTGGTGATACTCTTGCATACACTCTTATTTTCTTAACCTTTTCTGCTAGTTCTTCATCGCTCATGTTTTCCAGTTCTCTTCCGGTAACCACTTCTTCTCCCTCGTGTAAAATACCAATGTCGCGTGCAATGGCTTCAGCAGTCAGTTTGTGGTCTCCCGTTATCATTACAGTCGTTATACCAGCAAGCTCACATTCTTTTACTGCATCTTTTACTTCTGGTCTTGGTGGGTCGATCATGCCAATTAGTCCAAGAAACGTCAATTTACTTTCCAACTCTTTCTTTTCGTACCTCTCTGGCAGTATCTTGTATGCCAATGCCAAGACTCTCATTCCATTGTGCGCCATTTCAGTGTTTGCTTTTTCTATATCTTCTAAATCTTGTGGTTCGATAGCCCTGATTTTTCCATCTTTCTCTATAGATGTGCATATGGACATGACACTTTCCAATGCTCCCTTTGTGATGACCAAGTATCCGTTGTTGGTCTTATGCACAGTTGTCATCAGTTTCCTTTCAGAATCGAAAGGAAGCTCGTCAATCCTAGGGAGAGCCTCTTCTAATTCGGCCTTTTCTTTACCGTAATCTCTAAGTGCCGCTACTAAAGCTACTTCCGTAGGATCACCGATTCCATTGCCGTTTTCATCAATTTTTGCATCACTACAGAGTGCGGAATAACTTATTAACTTCTCTGACCACTCATCTGCTTTTGCATCTTCAATTTTCTCAATTTGGCCATTTACATACACACTCTTCACTGTCATTTGGTTCAGTGTAAGTGTTCCAGTCTTATCTGTACATATGACATTTGCACTCCCCAGTGTCTCGACTGCCGGTAACTTCCTTATAATTGCGTTTCTCTTCACCATTCGCTGTACTCCAATGGCCAAGGTTATCGTTACAATCGCAGGGAGTCCTTCAGGGATTGCTGCTACAGCAAGACTTATGGCAGTCATGAACATCTCTAATAGTGGAGTGCCTCTCAAATAACCGATGAAAAATATCAATGCAGATATAGCTAAACAGATGATTGCAAGTGTTTTACCAAGTTCTGCAAGTCTTTCCTGCAACGGAGTTATTGCCTTTTTCTTCCTCCATCATTGAAGCTATGTTACCCATCTCTGTATTCATGCCGGTATTTACAACTACCATTTTCCCTCTACCATAGACAACAGTGGTACCTGTAA
>DPXZ01000057.1 GCA_003526765.1 Fervidobacterium sp. | reverse complement strand
AATCAATTGGTTTAACTCACCAGATTTCAACACATATTTGATTGTAAGCATGTAAATGCCCATGCCCAATGCAAGGAATATGAAAAACAAAGGAATCATCGATAGCAGAGGGTCTATCTTTAGATTTTCGAAGAGCAAGTATCCTATGTACATGGCCAGCGTTAAAAAATCACCGTGCCCCAAGTTCAGTATACCTATAATGCCAAGTATCAAAGCTAAAGGTAAGGCTATCAGTGCGTACAATCCACCTCTCTGCAATCCATAGATCAAGGCTACAGGTTTCCAGATGGCAATTACTACAAGAAGTATTATCAAGATCAGTAGAGTTCTATTAAGATGAAAAGGCTTGGCATTCACTATTTTCACCTCCACAAATATGTACTATCTCAAATGAAACGGGGGAAGGAATGACCCTCCACCCCGTTTTCGATGAAGAAATTTAGCGTGTTCTATTTCTTGAATGAGAATGGGTACACTAATTTAGCAGTTGCTAAATCAAGCGGCCAAATGACCTGTTGTTTTCCATTTTGCCACTGCAAAATCTTTTGATACTTGAATCCTTGATGTTTTATTACCCTACTTGGAGTAATCTTCAATGGTTCACCAAGGGCTGTATCCTTAAACTGTACTGTTTCTAATGCTTTGATTACAGCGTCCTTGTCCAAAGACCCTGCCTTCTTTATACCTTCTGCCAAGAAGTAGATGTTTATGTAACCAAGTGGGGCAAAATAACCCGTAGGTTCTTCACCGTACATTTTTACGTACGCATTGAAGAAACGCTCTGCAGCTGGACTAACATCGCTCAACGTTGGTGACCACATACCGTAGAGGATTACGTTCTCAGCTAGAGGGTTCTTTCCATAATTTGCAGGCCAGCCCGGAGGCGCTCCTACGAACAACTTCGGTGTGAAATTGACTTCCTTTGCTTGAGCAACTATTGGTATTGCATCTGCATCGTAGCCTGCCCATACAAACAGATCAGGGTTAAATGACTTAGCTTGGTTCAATACTGCTCTGTAATCTCCGCCGCCGAATGATGCACTCTTGAACGATGCACCGACGAACTGTTTCATTACTGCGGCCCACGAGCCTTGTCCCTTTTTTGCTTGGTTAAAGAAGTCTACGTACGACGTGTAAGAACCTGTTCCGAATGCCCCTTCTTCGTAAGCAAGGAATACCTTTTCGATCTTGATGTTGTACGCCTTTGCTATCTCGGTCCAAGCTATACCGTAACCTTCACCTTGTTGATAGTCCCAGGGATGTAAATGGAAGTACCAATCTGCATCTGCCCCAACAGCATTTTCGCAGTTATGGTCAGCAGCTCCTATCCAAACGGTTACTTTTTGATATTTCTTCAGAGCTGGTATCTCGGCCAAGTGTACACTACTTGACATACCACCTACAAAGAAATCGACTTTATCTACTGTTGCCAACTTGTCAATAGCTGCTGCGCCTGATGCGGGTTTCATTTCATCGTCCATTATTATCAACTGTAAAGGTCTTCCCAACACACCGCCCGCATCGTTTATTTCCTTGACAGCAAGTTGCATGGCCCTAGTCGATTCCTTGCCTGTGATGTCTCCAAGAGGACTAACGGCGCCAATCTTTATCGGCTCTGCTGCGAAAGCTATGGAAAACAAAACAGCCAGACACATAACTAATACTGCACTCCTTTTCATCCCCTCACCTCCCTTCGCCTCTACTGAGTTTTTGTTAACCGCTTACCAACCGTCACTTCTTGTGAAACCAGATTAAATAAGCCCTAGCCTCATGGCCTCTTTCTCCAGCTCTTTCCTGAAATCTGGATGAGCAATGGCTATCAATTTCTTAGCCCTCTCCCCTGCACTTCTACCCCTTAAATGTGCGATTCCCCATTCAGTGACAACGTAGTCTAAGTCTTGCCTTGGTATAGTCACTGGTGAGCCTTGCTCGAGCATAGGCACTATCGTCGATACGCTGCCCCGTTTGGCTGTGGAGCGGAGTGCTATTATTCCCTTGCCATTCTTACTCATTATTGCGCCTCTGTGCGTATCGAGTTGACCACCTGTCCCGGAATATTGCTTTGTGCCAATTGCTTCAGAGACAACTTGCCCCGTTAAATCTACGGAGATTGCAGTATTCAAACTTACCATGTTGTCATTTTGGGCCACAACGTATGGATCATTCACATATCTTCCTCTGAGTTCAAAGACTCCTTGATTGTTGTCTATGAAATCGTACATCCTCTTCGTTCCCAAAGCGAATGCTATGATGAATTTCCCTCTCCAAAGTGTCTTTCTCATGTTAGTTATGACGCCCTTTTCAAAGAGGTCTATCATCGATTCTGTCAGCATCTCCGTATGGATTCCAAGGTCTTTTTTGTGTTCAAGCAATTTTGCCACGGCATTCGGAATTCCACCTATGCCTATCTGCAATGTAGCACCATCGGGTATTAAATCGGCTATATGCTCAGCGATCCGCCGTTCTTCCTCTTTTGGTTCAGCTATGGGGATTTCTGGAATATCCCAACTGGATTCTACAATCATATCCACGTTGTCTATATGCCACTCTGTGTCACCATGTACGAAAGGCATCTTTTCGTTTACTTCCATCACCACTATATCTGCATTTTCTGCCATGTCTTTTTCGTACACGTTCGAAATGCCCAAGTTGAAATATCCGCTTCTTTCTTGCATAGGCGTTGCAGTACCCCAAAAGACCAGAGTATTTCCCTCTTCCTTTTCCGCCATTGCCTTATCCATTCCGGCCATATGCAAGTTATTCGGGATGAAATCCAAATTCTTCATCCCATGATCATATCTATATGCCCTCGTTGGGTCAGAGAAAAACCATGTATGCAATTGAAAAGTATCTTCATATTCTTTTCCCATGAAAAAATCATAATAGCCTGTATCCAAGCAAGTAATAATCTTTATCTTCTCAAAGTGGTCCTTGAATTGATGGACACTCTTTAAAAATCCTTGTGCCTCGGCTGCCGCCATACTGACCACAACGGAAACATTCTTCGGCAGGCTTAATATAGCATCTTCCAAGGTTCTTAGCTTTTCGTTATACTTTTCTTTCCACATCTCCAAACTCCTCCCTTGTCGTTGTTTATCTATATTCTTGGTATTACTGATTTTCAAGCCTCGCCCCATTTGACCGTAGTTGCTGCCCAAACAAATCCAAGCCCCGCACCTACCATTACCACAACATCACCAGATTTCAGCTTTCCATCTGCCAATGCCAATTTCATGGACAAAACTTGATCGTTTTGCCCAAGGTGGCCGTAATTTTCCAGATACGTAGTTTGGTCTTCTCTCAGACCAAGCTCTTGCAGTACTGCTTTATGAGCAGATCTCTTGAAATGTAAAATTGCAAGGTAACCTATATCTTCCTGGCTGTATCCAGATTTTCTTAGTGAGTCTCTGACAACCCAATAGAAATTTGGCATTGTCTTTTGATTTAGGTTATTCTTGAATTCTTCAGAATTTCTGACTGTAAAATAGTACTTCTCGACATCTTCCGGCTCCATCGGCCACTTCTTCGTACCGCCCACCTCGACAACGCATTGCTCAGAAAAAGAACCATCGCCCTTGAAAGAAGATTCCAAAACGACATTCTTGTTCAAACCCTTTCTCAGTACTATCGCAGCGCCGCCTGCTCCCAAATCAAACA
>DPXZ01000007.1 GCA_003526765.1 Fervidobacterium sp. | reverse complement strand
CCTCAAAAATCACATTGTCTTCATTTTCATAGCATCTTACAAAAACCTTTCTCTCTCCTGTTTCTCGTGTTGATGTATATTTGACACCATTATCAACGAGGTTCAAAGCAAGTTGTACTAACCTGTCGAAGTCACCTGTGATCTTTTTTGGTGATGCACATTCGATATCTAATTCCACACCATAATCTTCGGCAAGTGGTTCCACTATGCTCTCAACTCTGCTGATGATCTCACACATATCTACTTCGGCAAAGTTGAATTTTGCCTCGCCTGATTCCAATTTTTCCAAGTCGAGTAAATCATTTATCAACCTCGTCATACGAGCCGACTCACTTTCGATGATTCCAAGAAATTTTCGAACAAGTTCTTTATTGGATAAGTCATCATCGAGAAGTGCTTCAGAATATCCATGTATCGATGTCAATGGTGTTCTTAGTTCATGCGATACATTAGATATGAATTCCCTACGTAAGTTATCAAGTTGCTTTTCTTTGGTAGTGTCGTGAAGTATTATTATGTATCTCTCACTCTCTTGATCAAATTTTATGGGTACTACCTTTGCATCGTAAAAGTTCTTATCGCCGTTGACAACTATTGTAACATCGCCACTTTGAATCTCACCGGTTTGAAGTGCCTTTTCAAACATCTCGAGCAGGTAATAATTCTCCAGTATCTCGTATACCTTTCGCCCTTCTATGCCCGGTCTCGTTATGTCCCTGCCAGCGATATTTGCAAAAGTAACTACGCCATCACCGCGCACTATTATTATTGGATCCGTGATGTTATTGAGTATTGTGAAAACATTCTTGCGTTCCTTCTCACTTTCAAGAATACCATTCTGAAGTTCCTCTATTCTCTTACGGAGTCTTTCGTAAATATAGAGAGGAGGAGTACCTGCCTCCTCTCCTATACTTACTGCTATTTTGTCTAAATATTTAGAAAAAATGTGCCTTCTCTTTCTCTCTATCAAATACATTATTGCAAAGAAGGCCGATAATGCAATGAAAATAAGTAACCCTATTAGCATTGTTTATTATTCTTCCTTTCCCGGGTCCCTAAATTTATAACCCTTTCCCCTAACTGTCACAACGTATCTTGGATTTGATGGATCTTCTTCTATCTTCGTTCTCAACCTTCTGATGTGTACATCGACGGTTCTCGTATCACCAAAGTAATCATATCCCCATAGTTTATCAAGCAATACATCTCTTGAGAAGACCTTTCCTTCGTTCTCAGCTAAAAATCTTAGCAGGTCAAATTCGAGAGGAGTTAGCCCAACCTTTTTACCCTTCACACGTACTTCGTATTTGTCGATGTCGATCTCCAAATCTTTTGCAATGATCTTCTTTGGCTTCTCTTCCTTTACAACTGCACCGAGCTGCATCCTTCTAAACACAGCTCTAATTCTTGCAAGTAGTTCTCTGATACTGAATGGTTTTACAATATAATCATCTGCACCAAGCTCAAGTCCAAGTACTTTGTCAAACTCCTCGCCCTTTGCACTCAAGAATATGACTGGGGTAAGTTTGTATTTATCCGTTGCTCTTATGCTCCTGACAAATTCGAATCCGTCCATTCCAGGTAACATGATGTCAACGATAAACATATCTACTTCCTTTTCTTTCAGTTCCTGCAATGCCTTTTCAGCATCTTCGACTGGCACAACATCGTAACCTTCTTTTTGGAGCGTAAAACTGACCAATTCAAGTATCTCCGGTTGGTCATCAATAATCATAATCGTTTTTTTAGCCATACCTAGCCCTCCTTAATTTAGAGTTTAATCACTTTTACAATTATATCACTAATCGTTACCTTTTGTCAAAGAGCTTTTTTTTATCATTTAGCTAAGTTTACATGTTACATTTGACGGATTTCTGTATATTTTGATAGTTTTTAGCATTTTGAAGTTTGAAAAATTACTATAAAGTGGCATAAACAAACATGGTATCAATTTTCTATGTTTCTGAACTTATTTTATCATGGCCATCGCGTTTACATAAATATGTTCTAATAATAAGTGTTACATGCATTTAACAGTAGACTATTGTGAAAAAATGCGATCCCCGTTAAATCAGGAATCGCACAGTTAACTCTTCAAAATTAGCTCTTTAATTAGTCAACTTATCTATGTTAAAATTCGTATTTTAAACTGGCACCAACAACGTATTGCTCAAAATTGACAATGTTAGAAAAGATCTCGATATTTTTCCAATCTATTTTAGCACAGAGGATATGATAAGTTGCATCCTCTGTTTTTTCTGCACTTGTAGGTGTGGCATTGCCGCTCACATTATTTGTCCAACCATCCCAAAACCATCTCCATCTTACTACGCCGCCATCGTTTACTTGACCTTTGACGAGGTAATCGTACTCTAAGGAATACTGTAGATCGATTCCCCCTATTTGACCTTGCATGCCAAGAGCAGTTATCGTTGCATCTGGTCCATAGGCAAAGCCTAGTGGGTAATCCATGAGGTACCTTGCGCCAGGATAATTGTTGATTTTGAATTTTCTGATATTGAATCTTAGATACGGTAAGTAGTTCGTTGTGTACATCCATTGGCTTGTGAAGGAACGTTCCGCCCAAATGTTGAAATCTGCTCCAAAACTCTGAGATATTCCCAGATTGTAACCGTAAGCTGTAGGTTTGTAATTACTTCCTCCTTCCGTACTGGGTGTTTCAAAATCGTCTAATGCAAATTCACCGTACAATTTCGTTCCACCGTACGTTAAATCAAAATCAGCACTGCCTATTACGTTACTGTATCCAGTACCGAAGGTATTGTGATAGATGAGTGCCGGGCTGAGATCTAATATATCTGGGAACCTCCCACCAACGAGGTTGAGCTCGCCTACGCCGATTCTGTAATCCGCAGCAAAGATGTTACCATAGAAATCAAGTCTGTGTGCAAAGATGTTTTTTGCAGGTAAATTGTATGGTCCTCTTGCATCGCTTTGATTATCTGCAAAGTTTTGCTGTATTTGTAGTTCAGCATCGCAGAGTTCTACATTTGAAGTAATTGCGTGGAACGTGAATATCGTATTTGGAAATTTTATTGAAAGCGTCAAATTATCCAGCGACGTTGTTGGCGATATCGTTACGGGATATTTTGCGTTTCCCCACTTTATTGGATTACGACCTATAGACGCATAAACCTTTGGAGTTGCATAATACAAGTAGGCGTACTCTGGGAAATTGATATCAAAATATGTATCTGTAACAAAATTGTTCATGGTGTCAAGCTTGATGAGTCTTGCTCTGTATTCCTGCTCCACTGGTACTGCCATGAAGAGTGTGAATCCATCTATTTTGTAGTTGAAGGCAAATTCTAAGAACGATGGAAGCTCATCTTGCAAATAGAACGTAGGATTTGCAGGACTTGTAGGGTAGTACCAACCTGCTGGACCTCCATAGATTTTAGGCTGGACAAATGTGTCTTCCCACTGGGCTATGTAAAACGTGGGTACGAATTTTATCGTAAATTCTTTGTTAGCACCGCCACTACTTTCATCGCCAGTTCCAACCCATTCCGAAGGAATGGGTGTTACCCCAACGTTTTGATCTCCAATGGAGTAATAGACTAAGTTTGCATGCAAAGAGACCGAGATAAGTATCAAGACAATCAATAGAACTTTTGTTTCCAACCGGTGGTTAAATTCTCCTGAATGCATCTAATACCGCCTCCGCTATCGATTTTTCAAAGTTTCCATCCATTATTGCAGTTCCTATGATACTTTCTTCGATGTTGTTGTATTGCTTTGTGATGTGGACTAATACAAACTTTTTGCCTACGAAATAAACTTCGGCAAAGTCGTCGAAGGAAAGTGCAAAATCATGTACATCGGCAAGTGCGTTCAAAACAGCATTCCCAACAATCTTCGGTACATTTCTGCTTGTCTTTGGCCCTGAAAACTCGCCATAAAGTTCCTCTTCTCCATGTTCTATAGTCACATTTACTCTCACATTTCTTTCATCGACATTTTCTATCTTTAAGTTGGTGAGTTGATATGGTAGTATCTTCTCAGTCCTAGTATCACTTTCAACTTGTGCAATAGAGATGATCTTCCTGTCTAATCTTACCCCGGTACTTGCAAGGATTACAGTTTCTATGTCTCTAACTATCTGTTTTGGACTCTTATCACTCGACGTAATGACGTGTATTTCGTTTAGTCCAGAACTGTCCCCTACAACTTTTACGGCTTTTACACCTGGAACGCGGGATATTAACTCTTCTATCTTCATGGCTTCTAAGGTAGGCATACAATCTTCCCCCCAATGTTCAGAAATTGTTATTTCTTTTGATTACCTTTATTATATCACTCCGAAATGTTTTTCCAAAAAGTTTTTTGAGAATTTGTCAAAAGTAATATATAAATATATAATTGTATAGTGAGTGTATGGTTCAAAGAGATACGATTTTTGAGAAATTTAAAAGGATTCGAAAGGGAGGGGCGTATGGGAAAGCTTCTTTATGGTACTGCATACGATGGTAAAGTGAGATTTTCCGCTATAGACTCAAAAGATTTAGTAATGGAAGCAAGAGAGAGACATAAGCTCAGTTATCTTCCCTCTGTGGTATTGGGCAGACTTATCACCGGAGCTGCATTGACTGTTCCTTGGCTTGGTGAGGGCGAGACTATCACGTTCATAATTTCTGGAGACGGACCCGCAGGAAATGTAACTGCTCAAGCATCTTCAGAAGGCACAGTTAGGGGATACATATCGAATACCTCGTTTGAATTGAAACCAAACTCTTTTGGGAAATTCGATGTCAAGGGTGCAGTAGGGAAAGGTGATCTCACCGTCGTAAGGGATATTGGCTTGAAAACACCCTATACTTCTAAGGTGCCTTTGATATCCGGTGAGATAGCCGAAGATATTGCCTATTATTACACGAAATCGGAGCAAATTCCTTCCGCATTTGCAATCGGGGTGCTCATGGATCAACATGGAATTGAAGAAGCAGGCGGAGTTGCAGTTCAGATTCTTGATAGGACTATATCTTCTGAAGTATTGGATTCTTTAGAACGAAATTTCACACACCTATCGATAACCACTCTGATGAAAGAGAAGAGTATGGAAGATATTTTGACTTATCTTTTGGCAACTAACGATATATTATACGAAACAATGGATGTGGTCTTTAAATGCAATTGCAGTAAAGAGAAGGCGTTACAATCGCTTAATGTGCTTTCATTGGATGATCTTGTTCACCTAATTGGTGAAGGCGGTGCGGAAGTGACGTGCAATTGGTGTAGTAGTAAGTACTACTTTAGTAAAGAAGAGGTAGAAAATATTCTACACATAAAACAATCGTCAAGAGAAAGCTGAACCATTTCTAAATCCATTATCGCCACTTCAAGGTTTCTTCAAGAATTTCTCGAGCTTTCTTCTCATTACCATCGAGAAATTCTCTCATTATTGCTCTTACTTGCATTTCAAGTTTCTGCTGGTCGATATTTATTGAATCATACTCGGTCCTCAGTATCTTTGGATGGGTTGTTTGTTTTGGTTCTTCGAATTCGTAAAACAGTTCTTCCTCAAGTTTCTCGCCAGGTATGGCTCCAGTGTACCTTATCTCAATATCGGGTTTGCCCATAAGGTTTGCAAGTGATTTGGCAACTTGTTCAACTGGTATTTGCTTCCCCATGTCGAGTACGTAGAGTTCTCTATTCTTGGAAAAAGCGCCCGCTTGTATTACCAAAGAAACTGCTTCTGGAATACTCATCCAAAAGCGTTTCATGTTCGGGTCAGTTATCGTGATTGGTCCACCCTTTTCTATCTGCTTTTTGAACTTCCACAGTACGCTTCCTCTGCTACCTATTACATTGCCAAACCTAACTATTGAAAAGCATGTTTTACAATCTTGCGGAATGGAAAGCAGGTAAAGTTCTGCCAATCTTTTACTTGCACCCATATACGATGTGGGATGAACAGCCTTATCGGTGGAAATGAACACGAACTTCTCACATTCGTACTTGCAAGCCAGTTTTGCTAAGTTCATTGTACCAAGCACGTTCACTCTCAAGGCTTCGTAAAGATTGTTTTGCATGAAAAACACATGCTTGTGTGCCGCTGTGTGAAATACAATATCTGGCTGGTATTGTTTGAAGACTTTTTCCATCAGTTCTACATCGTAAACATCTGCAATCACAGGGCTCAAAGTGATTTCAGAATTCTGTTCCTTGAGCTCATTGTAAATTTCGTATATACTGTTTTCTCCACGGCCTAAAAGTATAACTTCCTGGGGAGAGAATTTTGATATCTGGCGTACGATTTCTGAACCTATGCTGCCACCTGCACCAGTAATCAGTACCCTTTTTCGCGAGATGTATCGGCTTATGGAATTCAAGTCGACTGTTACCGGTTGCCTACCTACTATATCTTGGATAGAAATCTCACGTAAATCTCCGAGCGTTGGTTCACGGTTGAGAAGCTGGGATAGAGAAGGAACTGTTCTGAGCTTGACCCTTTTTGTATCTACCAGACTTACTATCCTGTTCATCTGCTCGCTCGTTGCAGACGGTATAGCGATAATTAGTTCTTCTAATCCAAACTTTTGAACGTAATCCATTATTCTCTCTAACGGTCCGACAACTCTTATTCCTGCAACAATCTTCCCTATCTTTGAAATGTCGTCATCAAAAAAGACAACTACTTTCCCATACTCGGCCCTTTTTATCTCATTTAGAATGACAACTCCGGCATCACCAGCACCAATTATTCCAATTTGCTTACCGGTAGACCTTCGACTCGTTCTAACAAATTGATAAAAGAGTCGTGCAGACAGCAATAAGAAGAAACTTCCCAAGAATGTCAACGCACCAACGGATCTTGGAAGTACAGCAACCCTCGTAAAATGCAAAACGATCAATGTAAATGCATAACCAAGAAATAGACCTCTCAAGAGCACTATGAGTTCTCTGGGCGTAGCATATCTCCACACAATTTTATATGTGCCGTTCAAAACATTTGCTATTATTGTGAACAATATCAAATACCAAACACCCGGAGAATATTTGTGCATTTCAACAAAGTCCAGACCAAATCTCACAAACAACGAATTCAGGCCAGCTAGCAACAATAGCAAACAATCTATTAAAAACAGGATGTGGTTTCTTTCAAGTCTAAATTGGCTTGTTTTGTTTTGTTCACCCGTTTCTTTCTTCAAATCTCAGGCACACCTCCAGGCACGTATCTTATCTTTCCACCAAGTTTTGAGAACTTTTCAATCACGTTTTCATATCCTCTGAATATGTGCTCAACTTGTGTAACTTCAGTCTCGCCTTCCGCAGCAAATCCTGCGATTACAAGTGCAGCAGTTGCACGTAAGTCGGTACCCATAACCGTTGTACCTTGCAATTTCTCAACTCCATTTATGATTACGGTGTTTTCTTTTATCTTCATGTTGGCTCCCATTCTAACAAGCTCACCAACATGTGCAAATCTGGTTTTGAAAACATTCTCAGTGACCATACTCGTTCCTTGTGCCAACGATAAGTATACAATAATCTGGGGCTGGAGGTCTGTTGGAAAACCCGGATATGGGAGAACATCTATGTCACATCCTCGCCACTTATTCCATGATTTTATCTCAACAAAGTTCTCCCCCTTTTTCACTACCGCGCCAGCTTTTTCCAACGCTGCCCAGAGTGCATCAAGATGGTCAGTTCTAACGTTTCTTACAATTCCCTCTCCACCAGTCGCCAGAATCCCTATGACATATGTGCCTGCTTCTATTCTATCTGGGATAATCGTGTGCTCACATCCGTGAAGCCTTTTAACACCTTTGATCAAAATCCTGCTTGTACCAGCTCCACTGATGTCTGCACCCATTTCATTTAATAGTGACTGTAAATCTCCAATTTCTGGCTCCATAGCAGCATTTTCTATTACCGTTGTGCCTGGAAGAACAGCAGCTACGGACATTAAATGTTCAGTTGCACCAACACTTGGAAAAGGCAAGTAAACAGTTACGTCTTCGGACTTGTTTCCTCTTCTTGCTAAGATTTCTCCATGGTCATAGTTGACATCGAATCCTAGTTTTTTAAGTCCCTCTATGTGGAAATCAACCGGTCTAACACCAATTGCACACCCGCCGGGGAGCGGGGTACTCGACTCTCCCATCATAACAGCGATGGGGCCAAGCACGTTAAATGAAGCTCTCATCTTTCTAACAAGTTCATATGGAACGTGAGTATGCAATATTGGACCAGAAACCTTTACTGTTCCCGTATCTCTTTCAAATACCACGTTCTTACCAGCAGTTCTGAGGATATCTATCATCGTCTCAACATCTGACAAAACTGGAATTTTATGGAGTACTATTTCTTCATCTGTTAGTAATACCGCAGCCAATATCGGTAGTGCAGAGTTCTTCGCACCTGAAATCTCTACCTCACCTTGTAAAACAGATTTTTCTACAATTATAGAGCCCATAAGGATAACTCCCTTCGCAAATTACTATTTTTATCACTCGGTTGTATCACTCGGGTCGTTTTATGAAAAACAGTATTTATCTGCGCGTTGATTTATAGTTGCAAAATATGAGTTACTGAACTGTGCCAATCAATTCTTCGAGGTTTGTTGAATCATCTGGATAGCATGCATATTTTACCGCTGCATTGATATCGTGCAATGCAAGGGCATTTTCTATTCTTTCTTTTACTTTCAGGCTATTCTCATGGTTGATTTCAGTTAAGAGAACAAGGAATTTGTCTTCCGAAGCCCTCCCAACACTATCGAGAGGTACTCTAACGAGTTCTTTCAACAACTTTCCAACTGTTAGCAATGCGTGTTCTCTCTCTATTTGTGTCAACTTCTCGAAGTCTTTTATCGTTACTGTCACCAAAGCATACCCAAAGTTTTCTTCAAACGCCTTCTGATGGTAGTATGATATGAGTTTCATCATATGTTCATTTGAATACACGCGCGTTAACGGGTCAATCATCCTTCTAGTTCCTACATCTTTGATAAAATCGTCGAATGCTTCAAACTGCTTTTTTACAATCGAAGAATATTCGTTGAGTAGCAATTCTAGTTCGTCATCTTTCAACTTTAAACTGGATATCTCATCTTCGAGTTCCCTAACTTTTTGAATCAACTCTTCTTTTGTTAAGTCTTCATAGTCCATATTTACTCCCCCTTGTCCACAGCAGTACCCAAGTGATCTTGGTACTCTTCCAGCAGTACAACATAATTTGAAATCTGTGGTATCTCTGGATAAAATGCGTCGTTTTCGTACTTACCTATCGATAAGTTATTAGCTTTTAGCAATCTGCCGTATTCGAAATATTCTGATAAATAAACTTTCCCTGACACTTGTACGTTTGGATCCGGAATATCTATCTTTAAGTTGCTGTAATATCCAACCGCACTAACGGATCTAATGGATGTAGACTCTATGGTAACAGGAAATTCGCTCTCCCACCATTTTACAACGTATCCGACTTTACCTGTTTTTTTCACAAACCCTATAAGTCTGCCATCTTCGGCATTGATTACAACACCTTTTTTGTCCAAGTTCCTAACGTACAGCCCTTCCAAATCCACACTTAGCACTTCTAAACCATTTGATTCCTGATTGAAAAGATACACATTTTGAACAACAATCGTATGTGAGAATCTGTCTTCAAGGTAGTTCTTTGCACTGTACATGGGAATGGATACAGAGTATAGTACTGTATGAATTGTTTCGGACAGATAATTGTGCGTAAATACATCAACAACAAATATAGTGAGAAGTATCATAAACGCTATTGCTAATGTATGAGTATTCATTCGACACTCTTCAACCTCGCCAGTATATCCATTTTGTCAAGTACCATTCCAGCGCCTTTTGCTACGCACGTCATTGGGTCCTCGGCACCGTGTACCTCAATACCTGTCTCTTTAGATATCAACTGAGCCATGCCTCTAAGGAGTGATCCGCCACCGGCTATAATAATACCCTTTTCTGTAATATCGGCAACAAGTTCTGGCGGTGTCTTTTCCAACGTTGATTTAACTGCTTCTACAATTTGCATAGCGGTTGGTCTTATCGCCTCACGTATTTCTCCGCCAGTTAGCACAAGTTTCTTTGGTAGTCCCGATGAAAGTTCTATTCCTACAA
>DPXZ01000139.1:2716-61548 GCA_003526765.1 Fervidobacterium sp. | reverse complement strand
CCGGTTGTCAATATCACAGCTTTGGCATAGTAATCTATTCCGAGCGAGTCAACGACACCTTTGACTCTGCCATCTTCAACCATCAATTCCCTTACCAAGCCATATCTGAGTAACAGATTTTCTTGATTTTCCAATTTTCTTTTCATAGTGCGCGAGTAATCGTACTTATCTATCTGTGCACGTAATGCTTGAACAGCTGGCCCTTTGCTTGTATTGAGCATCCTTACGTTGATCATCGTTTGATCAGTTGTCTTCGCCATCTCGCCGCCTAGTGCGTCGATTTCTCTAACAACTATGCCCTTTGCAGAGCCACCAATTGCCGGATTGCAAGATGCCCAGGCAACATTATCTGGGTTCCCCGTGAGAAGCAAAGTTTTGAATCCTAATCTTGCAGCAGCCAAGGAAGCCTCTATACCTGCGTGGCCTCCCCCAACTACGATCACATCGAAAGATGAATCGTCAGCTGGCCTAGAAAAAAGATTGTTATTATTGTTCATCTTAAAGTGTTACCTCCTCACCATTTACATACACCACTGTAGGATCTTTCTCAACGACGCTCCCATCGTACAAACAAAAATCTGCGAGGTATCCCACATCTATTTTTCCACTCTCGATCCCCGCCATCCTCGAACCACTTTCAGTGTAAAGATTCAATGACTGGTGTTTTGTAAAACCCATGTTCATAGCATTCTCTATCACGTACTTCGGATCTGCAGGAGATACTGGTGAATCAGTTGAAAATGCGATGTTGTAACCTCTCTTGTACATCTCCAAGAAAGGGTAACCCATCTCGTAACTCACTGTATCGAGCAGGGGTATATCTTCGAAGTAGAAATGTGGCTGAACCGATAAATAAAGATTCTTCAACCTATCAAAATCACTTCTCCTCACAAACTGTAGATGTATCAATCTATGTTTTACCCTCGCACTATTTTTGTCAAATCTATCTAGAACTTCGTGCAATGCTTCATCGCCTATGACATGTATGGACAACTGAATGTTCCTTTCTTCAGCAAATCTTACGATTTCATCGAAATTGTCAGGCAGTGTATCCAATCCTCTTTCGTTAGACCCCTTGTAAGGCTCGTGCATGTGCGCAGTCTTTCCACCTAAAGAACCATCTGCAAATAGTTTTACGCTACCGATCACGGAAAGCCCAAATTCTCCAAATTCGTAAAGCCACGGTTCGTTAGTGTTGAGCTTTTCAAATATCCTAATCTTGCTGAGGCTTAATAGTTCTTTTAGCTTTTCAAAACTAATCCCATGAAAATCATCGGAATGAACTTGCGTAACGCCATGTTTGAGAAATTCTCTTTGCCCTTCGTTAAATGCCTTTTCATACAATTCACTACCAAACTCACCGTAGACTTGTTCTATTTGCCCTTCACGGATGAGATTGTCAGATAAATTGAGAGATCTCTTGAGGTGATCGTTTACCCATGCAATGTGCCCGCATTTTCTGATGAGAAAAATAGGTTTATCAAATGAATTTGCTCTATTGAGTATCTCATTTGCCGGCAATTTTTCCCAACCACGTGCCACGATAAAAGTTTTGTCGTTACTTTCGGATAAGACATCTTCCAGATCAACTCTTTCCAAGTCGTATGTCAACATCTTCAAACCTGTTCCCATTACGTGTGCATGGGAATCAACGAATCCAGGCATTACAAATAGACCTGTGGCATCGACCACAGGTCCAAGATCCGTGTATTCTACAAATCTGTTACCTTCTACATACAATGTCCTCTTTTCGAAACTCCTTCCGTTCCAAACGAGTCCATTCTTCACTATCATGCAATCACTTCTCGGCTACGAAAGTAGTCCAGCTAAGTCTAAGAGGCCCATATCCAATTTTTTCTTCTCTTTCAATACTTCATCTAATTTTGGAGTGGTGATTTCTCCACCATTTAATGCCGTCATTACGCTTGTCTCACCTCTGAGAAGTGCATCAACTGCTGCAACACCCATTCGCGAGGCAAGCAATCTGTCGAACGATGTTGGCGAACCACCTCTCTGTATGTGGCCCAGTATCGTTATTCGCGTTTCGTAACCAATTCTGTGCTCCAAATGTCTTGCAACCGTGTATACACTTGCCGCACCCTCTGCGACAACAACGATGCAGTTTATTTTTCCTCTTTCTCGCTCTTCCAGCAATTTATTGCCGAGCTCTTCGTAATTTACCGGTAGTTCAGGTACTATAATGGCTTCAGCACCAGTTACCAATCCACTAACGGTTGCTATGTAGCCGGAAGACCTACCCATGACCTCGATTATGAATGCCCTTTCATGTGAGCTTGCAGTATCCTTGAGCTTTTGAATGGCATCTACAACCGTGTTCAAACAAGTATCGACACCGATACTCATATCGGTCAGGGCTATATCGTTGTCAATCGTACCAGGTATACCCACAACTGGTATTTTCTGTTCATCTTCCAAGAACATTGCACCATGCAAACTTCCTTCACCGCCAATTACCACAAGTCCTTCAATACCATGCCTTCTAAGTATTTCTGCTGCTTCTGCACGTGTCTCTTTTCTTACAAATTCCGGACATCTACTAGATCTCAGTATCGTTCCGCCTCTCTCCATAATTCCGCCCACAGAGGCAAACGTTAGAGGCTCTATATCTTCGTCCAACAATCCCGCGTAACCTCTCTTTATACCGTAGACCTCAAGGCCCTTTTTGATACCATACCTAACGACTGCTCTTATAGCTGCATTCATTCCAGGTGCATCTCCACCGCTCGTTATAACACCTATCTTCTTCAATTCGTTCTCCTCCTTCTTAGACAAAATAGTCAAAAATACACCGAAAATTATAGCACAATTCCTTTATCCGGTCTATAATTTTCTAATCTCTTTTGTATGCTTTAGGATACTAAGAAAAATGTACTTATCTCTTATACCCCTTATCTCTCACTATTTTTTCTGCGGTTTCTTTTGTCTTTTAGATTTTTGCTTACCTTCTGCAAGGTCATGTGCATGCTTCAGTGCATAAGCAACGTAATAATTCACACTTCCTCTTGGATAATTGTACTCTTCGTTCATTTTTCCTGCCTTTTTATCTGTCATGAGTTCTATTGCTTCATCCACATCGTCTACGGTCCAGATGTGAAATTTATCTTGTTCGATAGCATCTATTATCTCATCTCTCAGAACGAGATTGCGTACATTAGACCTTGGTATGATGACACCTTGATCGCCGGTTAGACCTTTGATTTTGCAGAGTCTGAAGAACCCTTCAACTTTTTCTGTAACTCCTCCTACTGGTTGGACGTGTCCATGTTGGTTTATAGACCCAGTAACTGCGATGCCCTGTTTGAGTGGTACCCTTGAGATGGCAGAAACTATTGCGAGTACTTCAGCCATCGAGGCACTATCGCCCTCAACGTAACCGTAAACTTGTTCAAACGATATAGAGACCCCTATGGAGAATGGAATCTTGCGAGCATACTTGCTCCCCAGATATCCAGTTAAAATCATCACAGCCTTACTATGAATCTGACCACTCAGATCAGCCTCACGCTGTATATCTAATATACCGGGACTACCAAGATACGTTTTAGCGGTGATTCTGACCGGAAGTCCAAATTCGTAATCACCGAAATTCACAACTGTCAAGCCGTTAACCTGCCCGACAACCTTTCCAGATACGTCTATGAACAAGTCTTCTTTTCTGAACATCTCATCGTACTTTTCAACGATGAGTTTCATCCGCTCTTCTCTCTCGTGGAGTGCCTTGTTCACGTCAACTGCCTCTATGAACTTTGTCTCTCTCTTCCTTGCAAAGAAATTGGCCTCCTCTATGAGGTCTATGATGGCACCAAGTTTCATAGAAAGTTTTGTTTTGTCGCCTGAAAGTCTTGTTGAGTGCCGCACAATTACCTCTAGAGCATCTCTCTTTATCGGCAATAACTCTTCTTCTTTTGAGTAACCAGCTATAAAAGACACCATATCATTTACACTCTCAACGCTCGCATCAAGTTCCCAGTCAAGTTCAACCTTTACTTTGAAAAGTTTCTCAAAGTCCGGATCATATTCGTGTAGTACTTCGTATATTTCAGGTGTTCCAACGAGTATGACCTTCAATTTCAGTGGTATAGAATCTGTTTTGAGTGATGCTATTGTAGAATAACCGTAAGCAGTATCCAAGTTTTCTACCTTAATCTCCTTTGAAAATAACACTTTCTTCAATCTATCCCAGACGAAAGAATGAATCAACAGCTCACTGGCATCTATCACCAGATAACCACCATTTGCCTTGTGCAAAGACCCGGGCCTTATCATCGTAAAATCGGTATAGAGCATCCCTTCTCTTTCTAGGTATTCTATTTTACCAAAAAGGTTATGGTATGTTGGTGTATCTTCAAAATATACCGGTGCGCCATTCATTCCAGAATTATCTACAATTAAATTGATACTGTACGCCCTCTTGAAATACAGTTCTAAGTCTTGCAATTTCTTCACATTACCCGCCTTTTGGATAACATCTTCTTTGACCTCATTGATGAATTCCTTTACATCACTGAAAGTATACTTATCTTCTACTGCAGAGAAAAACTCTTCTGTGGCAAACAGAAGTGCGTACCTATTCAAATCTTTTATTCTATCTTTGTAGTTGACTTCTAGTTTTCTAACATTTTCTAACATAGCCTCTATGAGAAGTTCAACCTTCTTCGAATTCTCTCTGTATCTAGCCTTTTCTTCATCACTTAATTGTTCAAAAGCTTCATCATCGAGTACTTTGCCATCTTTGATTGGATAGTAATTTATACCAGTTGCAGTGATTTTTATGAGAAATCCAAGGCTTCTTGCTTTCTCTAGAAGTTCATTCGTATACTTCTCTTGTTCCAATTGAAATTCATCATCTATCTCTTTTCTTCTGCTCTTGTATTCTTCTCCGTCGAATACTCTCGATATTCGTTCAGTAAGATTATCAACTAATCGCTCCATGTCCTTCTTGAAATCTACACCTTTACCTGCAGGTAGGAAAATAACTTTTGCCTTCGAAGGGTCATCAAAATCCATTACGTATGCCACGTCTGGTGGAACAGGTTTCTTTTGAGAATACTCTGTAACGAAATGTTTTGCAAATGTCTTTCTTCCAATGCCCGATGGACCGACGACAAATATATTGTATCCTTCCCGCTCCATGTCCAAACCAAATAACAGAGAATTGATAGCCTTCTCTCGACCTATGAAAGCTCTAGTCTGTGTTATTTCATCGGTTGAATCAATATCAGGTATTATTTCCTTGTCGATGATCAGTTCTTCTTTTTTAATTTCTTTCAATGCCACACAATTCAACCCCCTTTTCCACAAATCTATACTTTCCACCATCTCGGATCTGAAAATATGCACTTCCAGAACCAGTCAAAGCTGCTGGTGAGAAAATCTTTAATCTTTCTATTTCTTTTCTGAGCGTATTTGGTATCACGTGCTCAAAGATGTTGTAAGTCCCTTTTCGAATTGAATCACAATCTTTCCTTACGTAGGCTTGGTACAATTCTTCCGCCTTAAGTGGTGCTTTACCAAATTCTTCTGACTTTAATCTCGAATATGCTTCTTTTGTCGAAATGGAGAAGTTCGGGTAGTAAAGGTCAAGTGAATAGCCTCTTAATGGTTCAACACACCTTACTTCTTCTCCTCTTCCCGTAACGATAGCAGTGCCGCCATACAGAAAGAATGGGACATCACTACCTACTGTTTGAGCAATCTGCAATGCTTCTTCTTCATTAACAAACTCCATGTATTTTAGAAAGTATATAAACCCAGCAGCGTTGCTACTTCCACCACCCAGTCCTGCACCCATTGGAATCTTCTTGTCGATTTCCACTTCTACATCGATATTTTCATCGGCAAATCTATCTTCTACGTACTGCCAGACCTTGCCTATTATGTTATTCTCTATCTCTACGTTACACTTCACAGACAAGGAACCATTGCCTTCAGCAAAATGCACATTCAGCTCGTCGTGCAGAGAGATGTTCTGAAAGAGAGAGTCTATTTCATGAAAACCATCAACCCTTTTACGCAGTACATCCAAGCAAAGATTCACTTTTGCATAGGTTCTAAGTACGATGCGGCCATCTTTGCCCATCCTTCCATCTCCTCCAAATACGGCAACAGAGTTTTCGAACGAAATTCTACAAAATTTGCTTTTTCAGCTATCCCGTGGTATCTCACATGAGCTACGTAAAGTACACCAAGGTGAACGCGGCTGACGGGATTTTCTGTTTCATTTATCAGGCCAACATATTCCAAATCCAGAACATCCGCGTGTACCTCTTCGTTCAATTCTCTCCAAAGCCCCTTTTCGTATGCTACTAGTGGATCTTTAGAATCTTCATCGTTCAAATGTCCACCAACACCCAAAGTGATGAGATTATGCAACCTCTGCTCCGTTTGATTTGTTGTACGTTTGAAGAATATGTATTCATCATTCTCTTTCAACACAATGTATGGGATGACTTGTCTTGTAGACTCATCGTATTCTGCAATTTTTCTTTCGACAAACCGCCCTTTTCTCAGTACATTGAGAAATTCCTCTAATGAGATATCAACAACACCACTCTTCCCATTACATAACCTTTCAGCATCAGCCGATTCGATTACAAGCACCCTTTCTTCCATTCCCATCTTCTGTAACCTCCACAATCATGCAAGATTTACTAAGAATCTAACATTGAAAATCTAAAACTCTTCAAAACTCTTCTATATCAAATCTGAGCAATTCTTGAGCAAGCGTTCTATCTATCTGCCCAGCTATGAGCCCAATTGCCGCAAATATGTAGTGTTTATCTCTGAAAAACCTTACATCTTCAGATGGTAATAGCTCCATGGGATGAAGCTTTGCCAGATGTTTTACAGACTCCAAAGAATCCTTAGCAAATCTTGAGCGAGATAGAAAACCTCCCGTGCCAAAGATAGATTTGATAGCTGTCAAATCTTTACCTTCGGCAATTGTCTTGCGTCCAGTAGGAGTATACAAATGTTTCTTACTACCCGCATGACGCCTGATTCCTTGTTGTATACAGAACGTTGCGAGTTTACTTATGAAATACTCATCTCGTTCAAACTTAGGATACGGACTTATTCTACTCAGCAATTCATCGTAGTCAGAAAATTCCCTTCTTAAATTCTCTTCTCCCATCATTTCGATAACATTGTGTGCATTCACAAAAAGTCCAAGATCTCCTTCAACCGTCCTCTTGGCGAAAGGCTCTGGAGATGTAAGCATCTCTTGAATCTCCGGGGTGCCATCCGTTACCGAGTCTACGTCTGTAGTTGCACCGCCGATATCTAAAGTTAGGCAATCTCCATAGTTTTCATATATGAGCTCAGTGGTAGTCATAACAGCAGCTGGTGTAGGAACGATATGATAGTTCACCATGCTTTTGATCTTCTCCATCCCAGGTGCTTTCACTATATGTTCTGCAAAAACTTCTTTTATTATACTTCTCGTTGGTTCAACATTCAAATAATCTATGCGCGGATAAACATTTTCAGTGACATAGACCTTCTTTCCAACACTGGAAAAGATCTCTTCAACATGTTCCGCAGCAGCTACGTTACCTGCGTAAATTATGGGTACGTCAAGTTCCAACTTCGCAAGTAACTTTGCATTATGTATGACAGTCTCCGACTCACCGTAATCGACACCACCTGCAAGTAATATCAACTTAGGCTGCACCGAAACAATCTTTCTTAGATGGAATTCATCCATCTTTCCGGCAGTGATGTACTTGATGACAGCACCTGCTCCCAAAGCAGCTTCTCTTGCAGCACGGACAGTCATATCGTAGACAAGACCGTGTACAGTCATCTTCAACCCGCCTGCTGCACTACTCGTCGCAGCAAATTTTCCCCACGAGAGCTCTTCACCAAGCTTTTCTTGCATCTTCTTTAGTGCGTTCTCAATGCCTATGATAACATTTCCCTCGTTGATAGTCGTCCAGTGTTCAGCCTGGGCAACAATCTTCGGCTTTCCAATTCCACCAAGTTGAAAAGCGGTCAAAACGGTTGTTGTAGACCCAATCTCTGCGAATAACAAATCAACCTTCATAAAAAATTAGCCACATACCCGCTAGTCTAATCATGAGAGGAGTGGCTTGCCTCCTTTCCGTATTCGCTTCTCAAGGATAAGAAATCAATTTCTCATCAATGTCTACAAATAATTATACACCTGACTGAATTTTTTTCGTAGATGCAATTGTCAATGTATTTATGATCTGTCGTAAACAGAGTGAATGAAATAAGCTAAATCAATAGGTTTTGCGAGGCTTTAAGCTGTGCAAGAGAGATACAACACGAAAATAAGAGATTTCTTGAGATAATGAAAGGATTTTCAATTAACGTGTATTTGTTTCTTTCTGAAAGAAAATTAAGAAGGAATTGAAGATTTCGATTTTAGTGTATTAACATGGTATATTATGAAACGAGTTACATATTACTTTCAAATTTGGTGTCCACTCACACAGAAGGAGGGGTTTAGTATGAAAAAGCTTTTACTCATCAGCACTTTCTTAGTAATGCTCTTCGCATCTGCATTGACATTTGCAGTTGATATTGGTGTTGTACTCCCAACGAACGTTGAACCAAGATGGGTGCAGGATGAAACAAGATTCAAGGAAGCATTAAAAGACACGAAGTACACGGTAGAGATTCTTTTCAGCCAAGGCTCACCAGCAACAGAAAGACAGAACGTTGAAGCATTGGTTGCAAAAGGTGCAAAAGTTATCATCATATGTCCACATGACGCAGTTGCGGCAGCAGCTTCAGCAGAAGTAGCAAAGAAAGCCGGCGCCTATGTCATTTCTTACGATAGGCTTATCATGGGAACAGACGCAGTCGATTACTACGTGACATTCGACAGTGTTGAAGTTGGTAAGGCATGGGGCAACTTCCTGATTCAGAACGTAAAGAAAGGGACAAAGGGCAACCCACTTTACTTATACGCAGGTGCTCTTTCTGATAACAACTCTTTCTTGTTCTTCCAAGGTGCTTGGGAAGCATTGCAACCAAAGATTTTCGATGGTACATTCAGAGTAATCAACTCTTCAGAAGCAGTGAAACTTATGAACAAGAAGAACCTTACAAGAGACGAAATGGCTAGAATCATTGGCCAAGTCACGACAAACTGGGACTTCAACGTAGCAAAGAGGAAGGCTGAAGATGACTTAACGAAGGCAAAGACAACGGATAAGGGAACAGTTTACATACTTGCTCCAAACGATGGTACAGCAAGGGCAATCGCTGATGCATTCAGAGCAGATAAGGCTGTAAAACAATATTACATCACTGGACAAGATGCAGAAAAGGCTTCCGTACAATACATAATCGATGGAAAACAATCGATGACGGTATTTAAGGATGTCAGATTACTAGTCAAAGATTCCATCAACGCAGCACAGCTGTTACTCCAAGGCAAGAAACCAGCAACTTCTGGTAGCTACGACAATGGAAAGATAAAGGTTCCAGCAATTCAATCACAGATTCAAGTCATAACAAAGGATAACGTCAAGAAGATACTCATCGACTCCGGTTACTATTCAGAAAAAGATTTTCAGTGGTGATTTGTTACTAGTCTTCTAATTGTCACCTGTTTGATAATTCTAAACATCTACGTAAAGTGTTAGTTGGGTGGCGTGAAAACCGCCACCCTTCTTATAGAAAAGGAATTTCCCATTGAATAATGTCTCCGTATGTTTAATCCTATCTCCCGATTTTTTCCAGATCTATTCATTAGTTATCTTATTTTCGAAAGAGGTGGTATGATGTGAGCGACTACATACTTGAAATGAAAGATATAACGAAGGATTTTCCTGGCGTAAGGGCGTTGGACAAAGTGAATCTCAAAGTGAGACGTGGAGAAATTCACTGCTTGGTCGGAGAAAACGGCTCTGGAAAATCGACACTTATGAAGATACTCAGCGGTTTTTACCCTCATGGAGATTTTGAGGGTGAGATTGTTTTTGAAGGAAAGCCTCAGAAGTTCAGAAGCATTCATGACAGTGAGAGAGTTGGTATAGTGACTATTTATCAGGAATTAGCACTTATTCCTGAGTTAACCGTTTATGAAAATATCTTCCTTGGTCATGAAATAAAGAGTGGAAGGCTCATCGACTGGAACAAGACAATAGCTATGGCAAAGCAAGTGCTGGAGAAGGTGAAACCTGACTTGGATACTTCAAGGAAAGTAAAAGAACTTGGAGTAGGCCACCAGCAGATAGTTGAAATAGCAAAGGCACTAACTAAGAATGTCAAATTGTTGATTTTGGATGAGCCTACTTCATCGCTCAACGAAGACGATAGCGAGAACCTTCTTAAAATCATCAAAGACCTAAAGAAGCAAGGAATTACCTCTATATTGATTTCTCATAAGCTCAAAGAGGTAGTTGAAGTGGCCGACTCTATAACGATATTGAGAGATGGGAAGACGGTAGCAAATTTGAACAAGGAAGATGGCTTCTCTGAGAACGAAATCATAAAGTACATGGTTGGTAGAGAAATTGAAGATATTTATCCGAAGAGAAAGAAGAGAGAATTTGGTGATAAGATATTCGAGATAAAGAACTGGAAGGCATACGATAAAACACTTGGCAGGTATGTTGTTAAAAATGCAAACATGTATGTTAGAAAAGGTGAGATAGTTGGCGTTTCCGGTTTGATGGGAGCAGGTAGAACAGAACTTGCGCTCAGTTTGTTTGGTAATCCAAAGAACTATGCAGTTGAAGGAGAAATGTACTTCGATGGTAAGAAAGTCAGATTCAGACATCCTGGGGAAGCAATTAAGGCAGGTCTTGCGTACCTTTCGGAAGACAGGAAAGGGACCGGTTTGATTCTCGATTTTGATGTAAAGACGAACATCACGATAACCGGGCTGCGGCAGCTAGTGAGAGGATTCTTCATAAACGATAACGAAGAAATCGTATTGGCAGAACAATTCAAAGAGTCACTTAAGATTAAGACACCATCTATAGAACAGAAAGTTTTGAATCTCAGTGGAGGTAACCAACAGAAGGTTTCTATAGCAAAATGGTTGTTTGTAAAGCCGAAGTTGCTGATCCTTGATGAGCCAACAAGAGGTATAGACGTTGGTGCAAAATATGAAATATACACATTGATGAACAAATTAGTTGAAGAAGATGGAATGAGCATCATAATGATTTCTTCGGAACTGCCAGAGATACTAGGTATGAGCGATAGGATATACGTTGTATCAGGCGGAAGAATTAGCGGCGAGCTCAGTAGGGAAGAAGCAACGCAAGAGAAAATAATGACGATGGCTGTTGACTACTGATGCAGAGAAGTTTGTAGATCTGTCATCTTAACGTACGTGTAAATTATACCAAAATCGACATCGATGGGGAGGATGAAAGCATGAACTTCATTCAAGAATTGGGTGTATTACTGAAGAAGAACATAAGAGAATATGGCATGTATATTGCGTTAGCTTTCATCATGATCATATTCACAATCCTTACAAAAGGACTTTTCTTGTCGGCAAGGAACATTAGTAACTTGTTCAACCAAATGGGATACATCGCTGTCTTGGCAGTGGGCATGACACTTGTCATCGTTATTAGGCACATAGACTTGTCAGTTGGTTCGGTGGCTGGTTTTCTTGGTGCAATTGCAGCGGCACTCTTGCGGAATAACTTCCCACTTATTCCTACCATATTGATCATAGTTGGTCTCGGTATATTGGTCGGACTTGGCAACGGTTTCTTAGTTGCAAATATTGGACTTCCCGCATTCGTTGCGACACTTGCCGGAATGATGATCTTCAGAGGTGCGTTACTGGTCTTTACGCAAGGTACTGGTACCATAATTATCATGAACGATACGTTCAATGCGATAGGAAATGGATACATACCAGACATTCCGAATAATACCAATTATCACTTATTAACCATCATAATCGGATTAATAGTTGTTGCATTTTACATAATGAGTGACGTAAGAACAAGAAACAACAAACTCAAGTACAACTTCGAAGTACTCTCCATGAGAATGTTTGTCTTGAAAGAAATCTTCATAAGTGCAATTATATTCTACATATTCTGGACGTTAGCAAGTTACAATGGAATTTCTTGGACATTTGCTATTACATTGATCATCACTTTAATCTACCACTTGTTGACAACTAGAACAGCACTTGGAAGGCACATATATGCGGTGGGTGGTAATCCCGACGCAGCACAATTAAGTGGTATAGATGTCAAGAAGATAACACTATTTGTCTTTGGTTCAATGGGTTTGCTTACAGCCATATCAGGTATACTTTACACATCAAGACTTCAATCGGCGACACCAGATGCAGGTAACCTTTTCGAACTCGATTCCATAGCAGCAGCATACGTTGGTGGTGTTTCAGCGGCCGGTGGTGTTGGAAAAGTCATTAATTCTCTAATTGGTGCACTCGTGATGGCCTCTCTAATAAACGGAATGAACCTTGTCGGAGTTGGAATTTCTCTGCAATACATAATCAGAGGTGCAGTTCTTATAGCAGCCGTTGTATTCGACATAAAAACTAGAAGCACTGCAAAATAATAAGGCAGCGTAAGAAGTGTTTGTAAATAGGAAGAGATAGATGTATTCTTTGGAGGCCTTTAGAGTGAAGAAAATCCTTCATTCAACGATGAAAGAGAACAATTATTCTTTGATATTGCGAACGATCTTCCACAATAGATCAATAGAGAGGGTCAATCTTGTTAAAGAGACACTACTTTCTCCAAGCACCATAACAAGATGTGTTGCCCAGCTTGTTGATAATGATGTGATAATCGAGACGACCCCCTCTCAATATGGTAAGATAGGTCGAAGGGCATTGAACTTAGAGATCAATCCCAATGCCCTCAAAGTACTGCTCGTAGATATAGGTGCTCAGAGGATCAATTACGCTATAGGAAAGGCAAATGGCGATATCGAAAAGCTTGAGTATTCAAAAACGCCAAAAAAGTTTGAAAACATACTGGAAGAAATACATTCCATGCTTGGTTATCTGGACGGTATAGATGTCGTTGCGTTTTCAGTGCCGGGGATGGTCAATGTGGAAACAGATACGATACTCTTTGTCCCGAGTACTGGATGGCGAGATATAAAGATAGAGATTCCCGGTAAAATCGTCTATGCAGATAATGAGGCAAATCTGGGCATGATTGCAGAGGCATTCCATCATGAAGAGATAAGAAAATCTCAATGTTCAGTATTTGTGACGGTTAGAGAAGGTTTTGGCACTGGCCTTTGGATAAACGGTGAGATATTCAGAGGTCCATCTTACACAGCAGGTGAATTTGGTCACACTACGTTTGATCTACACAGTAGTAAAAAATGTCATTGTGGTAATACGGGATGCTTGGAGAGTATTATCTCTATATCTTCATTCTTCGGAAAACCTTCTAGTGAATGGTCAAAATACATCAATGAGCTTTTCATCTCTGGTGATAAGCGAGTTCACGAATACTTAGATATACTCTCACGTGCACTGGTAAACATAGTCAACTCGCTTAACCCTGAGTACCTAATAGTGGGTGGAGAATTATCAGGATTGGACAATAGATTCTACAAAGAACTTGAAAAGCTGATTAAGGGAAGGGCTTTAGAGCATTCCGCTGAAACTGTTAAAGTGTTACCATCTACATTCACTCGTGATAATTACCTCTATGGTGCATTGTATGCAGTCATCGAAGAATATCTGATACCAGGTGTCATAGAAAAGATCAAGTGAGAGTCAGAATATGTACATGTGAGTACTAGTTTGGATAACTTTTGGATAACTTGAAAAATTAACGCGGCCGATGGGCCGCGTTTATTACGTGAAATCAGGATTATTTGAGTCACTCAAACACTATTGACTTTGTTAAGAATTAAAGTTCAATTAGAACTGTACTTGTGGTGCTTCTTCTGCACCGGGTTTTGCTTCAAAGTACTCTTTTTCGGTAAATCCACCCATTCCTGCGATCAACATGTATGGAAACTTCTTTATCAAGGCATTGTACTCTTTTACCGCCGCGTTATAATCTTTTCTTGCAACGGCTATTCTGTTTTCTGTGCCAGCTAATTCGTCCATTAATTGCCTAAAAGTCGCATCAGATTTCAATGTTGGGTAGTTCTCCACAATTACAAGTAACCTTGAAAGTGCAGTTGTGAGTTCTGCATCTGCTGTTGCCTGGTCTTGAACTGTCTGTGCACCAGCTAATTTTGCCCTTGCATTTGCAAGGTCTTCAAAAATCCCCTTCTCTTGTGCTGCAAAGCCTTTAACTGTTTCCACAAGGTTTGGTATCAAGTCCATCCTTCTTTGAAGTTGATTTTGAATCTGACTGTAACTTTCCTTCACCGTTTGATCCAATGCCACCATCTTGTTGTACGCGCCGATGCCCCAAGATACGAGTGCTATGACGATGATTGCTATGATGACAAGTGCTATGATCCATCCCTTTTTCACTCTTTCCACCTCCAAATTCCAATTTGCAGCCATTGTATGTCTACGCAAGTCTATTAAATCTATTGTACCACAATATTATTCGTTGAACTCACATTGCCGATGATTTTTCCATTTGTCTTTGCCACAACTTCTTCTACATTTTCTATCGAAGTTACCAATATCATACCATATCCCATGTTAAAGGTCTTCAATGCCTCGTCGAACGTTATGTAACTAAGTATCCATTTCATGTACTCTGGAAGTTCTATCGTCAGGTTGTACCCGTTATCTCGAAGGACTCTTCTCAACGCCCTTGATAATCCGCCGCCTGTCACGTGTGCTATACCTTTTACTAAGTTGAAAACTATCGAAACATCCGAATATATCTTTGTACCGGTTAGTAAATCGAACGGGAGAGAATTCAAATCTATATTTTCTTTCTTCAATATCTGTCGTATCAACGACCAACCATTGGAATGAAAACCACTGGCAGGAATTCCAACTATGATGTCCCCTTCTTTTATCGTTTCAATAGGTATGCGTTGTTTAAGTGTCCCTATGCAAAATCCTGCCACGTCCCATTCATCTTGTGTGTAGATAGCAGGAAGTTCTGCAGTCTCACCTGCAACGAGTGATACATTTATCTTTTCCAATTCCTCAGTGAGTGCCTTTATGAATTCGTAGTGCTGCCTATCTATGTGGTGCACTCCAAGATAATCTACAAAGGCCTTTGGTATACCTCCAACACAGATTATATCGTTGTAGTTCATCGCTATGAGGTCTTTAGCAGCTTCATTCAATGTACCATGTTCCAAGTGCAGTAGCAATTTCGAGCCAATTCCATCGGAAGTAACAACTATGGGAGGTGTTGTGAGTTCTATGATCGTCGCATATCCGGTCGGTTCTTTCATAACCCAAGGTGGTAATGTCACAATCTCTTTTATGTAATCAGTAAATTCATCGTTTCTCGTCACATCCACTCCCGAACCTGAGTATGTATAACCTTCATGTAAATCTTCCCGCTTGGTATTCACGATTATCACTCCTCACTCATTGCCAGCGATATCTGTTCTGTAGTACATTCCATCGAAATACACATTGTTGATGTTTTTGTATGCATGTTCCCTTGCTTCTTGAAGGTTTCCGCCTATCCCCATCGAATGGAGTACCCTTCCACCACTTACAACCAATTTCCCATTCTTCTCATTCACACCACCATAAAAGAAAAAACCACCTTCTTGAAATCGTATCTCTTGACCCTTCTTTGGACTTTCGGGATATCCCTCGGAGGCTACAACAACATCGACAGCACAACACTTCGGTGTATATTCATCAATAGGTTCTTTACCATATGCCTTGAGGATACTTAAGGCAAATTGCTCTGGTTCCATCGATACGATCACTTCCGTTTCTGGATCTCCCAATCTGACATTGTACTCGAGCACGTAAGGCTCACCATCAACAATCATGAGTCCAATGTACAAAAAGCCTCTATAGTATATACTTTCCTTCTCCAATCCGACGAGTGTTTTATTGAAGAGTTCCTCTATCTTCCCCTTCAATTTTTCGTCGATTTGTACAGGCCCATATGCGCCCATTCCACCGGTGTTTGGTCCTTCATCATTTGTAAGTGCACGTTTATAATCCTTTGTAAATGGCAAGAGCACGAAATCTCTACCATTTACGATCGCTATGGCGGACAGTTCCCATCCATCCAAGTATTCATCGACAACTACGGGCCCTTTAACATTTTCGAACATGTTACCATTCATGAGTTTGGTTCCTTTATCGAGTGCCTCATCGAACGAATGCGTTATGATAACGCCTTTTCCTTGTGCGAGTCCATCCAATTTGACAACATACGGAGGATTGAATTGCTTTAGTGCATCGTAAAGTTGCTCGTGCGTGGTTGCTATCTCAAATCTTGCACTCTTAATGCCATGCTTTTCCATGAACAACTTTGCAAAACATTTTGAACTCTCAAGGCGTGCGCCCCTTGAATCAGGGCCGAAAACGTTTGACCTTCCATCCGAAATACCTTTTGCCAAGTACTCTTCTGAACCAGGAATGACCAAATCGAACACTTCGAGCTCAGCAAAGTTATCAATTTGTAAGTTCTTCCCTATCTTCTTTGTACCGGCATTTCCTGGATAGAAAAAAAGGTCAACACCAAGTTTTTGAAACGCATATCCTATTGCATGTTCCCGCCCACCACTACCGAGTATACAAACACTCTTGACTTCCTTCATCATCTCACCACCCAAGAAGTCGATTGAAATTGAAAGTGTATTGAAAGTGTATTGAAAATCAATGACGAAAGACTCTTATGGGAGAACTGTAGAACGTGATACCATTTTCTTTGGCAAACGTGAGTACATTTTCATCTCTGATAGATCCGAGCGGTGCAACTACACATTTGACACCCGCTTTGATGAGTATATCTAATCCATCTGTGAATGGGAAGAATGCATCGGATGCTGCAATGGCCCCTTCTGCATTTCGACCGGCCAGTGTAGTCGCAATCCAAGCTGATCTTTTTCTCGAAGGCTGCCCTCCACCTATACCAACCGTTACACCATCTTTTACAATTACAATTGCATTGGACCTAGTTGCCTCTGCCACAATTAATGCAAATGTTACTTCCTTTAGATCGAATGGCTCGCCGAATAACAATTCTGGATGACCATCGAACCTTCTTTCAGAGATGATCAGACTGTCGAATGCAATTTTACCAACATACGAGGTGTAATTCAGTGGTCTTATCAATCTTACTTTCTTCTTTGATAGATATTCCACAGCTTCGTCTTCAAAAGCCGGTGCAACGATTACTTCTAAGAATGTCTTCAATGACCTTGCAATGTCGAGGGTCATCTCGAAACTTGTCGCAAGAATACCACCATAGCTCGACTCACCATCGGCAGATAGTGCACTTGCAACGCAACGAGTCTTATCTGCAATAGTATCACCATCTCTTAAATATGAAACGCCACAGGGCGTCTGATGTTTTACAACCGCACAGCCGCCTCCAACAACTTCAAGGTTTCGCGTCAGCGACCAAGCAGCTTCTGCATCCAAGATATTGTTGAACGAAAGTTGTTTACCTTCGTGCAGCAATTCGAATTGCGGTCTTCCAAATACATACGCTTTCTCGTGTGGATTTTCACCGTATCGAAGTTGGATATCGTACTTCTCCAACATCAACTTGTCCTCGAAAAAGTTCATTCTTCATCCCCCCACTTGAATTTTCTATTCTCTATGGAAAAAGGCCTTGTTAAGAGCATATCTATGACTTGCCAATAATATCTGTGTTCCAATTCATGGATATGGTTTTCAAGCGTTTCCAAATTCCAATTATCTTTGACTTCTATTGCCTTTTGCAATATGATTGGCCCTGTATCTACACCACTGTCAACAAAATGGATCGTGATACCAACAATTTTGACACCGTATTCGAATGATTGCTCTATAGCATCCTTACCAGGAAATGCTGGTAAAAGGGCTGGGTGTATGTTTATGATTTTTGGAAAGAATCTTTCTACTATATGAGATGGGATTATTCGCATGAATCCAGCAAGAACGATTAGTGCCGGCTCAATACGATCTATTATCTCTTCGAAATGTTTATACCATGGGCGTTCCAGTAATATGGATTCTATACCGAGCATGTGAGCTCTTTCGATAGCATAACATGGCTTATCGACGATCAGACATGCAATCTTTGCGTGCAACTTCTCATCTCTGATTGCATCTGCAATTGCTTGAAAGTTGCTTCCATTACCAGAGGCAGCAACAACTATGTATGGAGTAGAGTTTGAAGTAGAGAAAGTAGGGCTGGAGCTCAAATTCATATCGGATAGTTCAGGTCGAAACAACCTGTACATATGCCGTTCACCCCACACTCTTCGAAGACCTGCTTGTATCCTTCGGTAGACAGATAGAATAAGCCATCTGCACCTATTAACTCCCTCAGTGCTTCCTCTTCATTTTCTGAAGCGATGAGTTCGTTACGCCTTGAGGTATCTAATCCGTAATTGCATGGTCCTATGACCGCAGGTGAGTGGATACCTACGTACACTTTCTTAGCCCCGGCTTCTCTGACCATATCCACTATGACCTTCATCGTTGTACCCCTCACGATTGAATCATCGATGAGTATGATCTCTTTTCCTTGAATAACGGAATGCATTGGTGCCAATTTCCGTCTAACGATCTCCTGACGATCCTTGGGCATTATGAAACTTCTCCCAACATAGTGATTCCGAATTAGACCGTAATCCATGGCAATTCCAGATGCATGACTATATCCCATCGCACCGGAAAAACCGCTATCGGGCACACCTACGACGATATCACCGATGACTTTATGCTCTTGGTACAATTTCATGCCGAGTCTCTTCCTCAATTCGTGTACACTCACACCAAAGAAATTGCTGTCAGGACGTGCGAAATAAACAAATTCAAACGAGCAAAAGTGTGAGTCTTTTTGCGAGAATGTCACGATCTCTGGGCCAGGGGTATTATCGGAAAAGAATACGATTGTACCTGCTTCTACCTCACGTATATCGTCACAACCTATGCTACTCAGAGCGGAGTCCTCTGATGCGATGACATAGCCATCTCCAAATTTTCCATAGAAGAGAGGCCTTATTCCGTATCGATCTCGAGCTGCGGCGATGAACGAACTATGGAGCATGACAAGTGAATAAGCTGCAGGAATTCTTGAGAGGGTCCATTGAAGAGAGCTCTTCGGATCGCGATATGGGGCAAGGGAAAAATAGTGGACAAACAACTCCGTATCGAGCGTTGTAGAGAAGATTCCTCCATTTTCCATAACATATTTTCTTCTCTCATCTGCATCGATGATATTTCCATTGTGAGCCACCGAAAACGTTCCCTTAAAAGTATATGCTGTTATAGGCTGGATTTCATTTATCGAACCGTAAGTTGAATATCTTACGTGACCTATGCCTCTTTTGCCTTCTACAAAATTTGAATCTGTTAAAACGTCGTGAACGAGTCCTTCGCCTTTTACGCTCTTGAAACCATTGATCACAACACCAGTCGATTGCTGACCTCTGTGCTGTAGTGCCAACAAAACATCATGTAAAACGTTGTACGAATCATCAACGTTCCATGTTCCAGCTATACCACACATATTCGTTCCCCCCACGTTTTTCGAGTTTTTATCGAATATCTATTCTATATTGCTTTATGTATTCGTCTACTCTCACGTTAGAACAACACGGAACAACAATTTGAAAAAAACAAACTCTATTCACTTACTATTAAACAGACAGAGGAACCTCACGGTTCCTCTGCACTCTCACTTTGTCTCTGGTATAAGTATTTTCAGAATATCTTCATTTTTGATGCGGATGTATCCTTCTTGCAACTCCTTGAACGCGATGCTCACTGCATACTCATCTGGCGAGCTCACGAACGGCTTTGCCATATCATTCAAAGCCTCCGCTCTTTTAGCCACAACAATAGGTATCGCATATTTATAAGGTATCTTCTCGAGTAATTCATCGTATTTTATAACAGTCTTACTCACTTACTGCACCTCCTTTAACAAGTTTCTTACCTTATCTGTTTCCTTAAGCTTATCAAACTTGAGCCTTTCAGCGTATATGATGGATATGAGATTCGTTATCGAACTTTCGAGATCTTCGTTTATGATAAGATACTCGAATTCTGGAATATACTTTATTTCCTTACGCGCAGTTTCCAATCTTCTTTGAATCTTTTCTTCGGTTTCTGTTCCTCTTCTTTTTAGCCTCTCGCCCAGTGTTTGGTAACTCGGTGGAGCTATGAATACAAATTTGGCTCCATCAAAGTTCTTTTTTACATTCAATGCTCCTTGCACATCTATATCCAAAATCACATCGTTACCATCATCCATGTGTTTGAACACAAAATCCGAAGGTGTTCCGTAATAATTATCGTGCACTTTTGCCCACTCTAAGAACTTGTTGCCACGTATCATTTCATCAAATTCTTCTTGCGATATGAAGAAATAATCAACTCCGTTGATCTCACCAGGTCTCTGCTTTCGAGTCGTACAAGAAACCGAGAAAACAACGTTCTTAACTCTTTCCAATACGGAACGTATGATACTTGTTTTACCAACACCACTTGGACCACTTATGACAAACAAAATACCCTTATTGGCACTTGCAAGGCCCATTTTTTTACTAGCCCTTTCTTATTCTTTCGAGTTCCTTCTCGATCTCTGCCATGGACTCTATGAACCTTTGAGCAATAGTTTCCGGTTGGATTGCACTGAGTATAATGTGGTTTGAGTCTGTAATGAGTATGGATCTTGTCTTTCTTCCATAAGTAGCATCTATAAGTTTGCCCTCACCTTTAGCATCTTCCTTTAACCTCTTCAACGGTGCGCTCTCTGGATTAACGATTGCTATGACCCTATCACCAGCAATAACATTACCAAAGCCTATGTTTATAAGTCCAAACATCTCTTACACCTCCCGAATTAGTGAAAAAATCTATTCTATATTCATTATCTGCTCTTTGAACTGAGACACTAAGTATTTGCCTTCCAGTGCGAGGTTGTTTATATCTATCAACCTACTTTTTGAGAGTATAGTATTGAATTCTCTGAGAAGCTCTTGTGAGATGAAATTCAACATGTCCCCGACGGGTTCTCTTGAATTCAGAAGTTGCTTTGTCCTAGATATGTGACTTTCCAAGCGCACCAATTCTTCTCTTATATCTGCCCTATCTGCGATCAACGCAACTGCACTCTCGAATAGTTCCTTATTAAGTTCTACATCTTCTGGCAGTATCTCTTTTGCATTCGTTCTTATACGTTCCGCAATCGATTTTGGAAGTTCATCGGCCTTGCCCTTGATCTGCTCCACAGTCGATTCCATCTTACTGACCATTTCGAGTAAATCTTTCGTTAACTTTTCACCTTCTATAGTCCTCTCGTCGACGACCTTTTTCAAAGCTTCTTCGAGGACAAGAACAGTATTGCTCCACGCACGCTCTATTTCTTCTGCCGAGAATTCGAATTGAAATGCATCTTTGAAGTTGAGAAGATGGCTCAACTCTACCGGGACAGGTATTCCGAGATTCTCTCTTATTTCGGATAACATCTCGTAGTATGTTCTCACAAGTGAATAGTCGATGGACATCTGGATGGGTTTTATGAACTTAACTGATAACTTTATGGCTATTTTTCCCCTAGATATGTACTCTCTTACTTTAGCCATTATATCCAATTCTTTAGCATTGAGGAAATAAGGGAGTGATACATCCATCGTTAATCCCTTCGAATTGAGTGCCTTTACCTCGCACGTTATCTTGTAATCGTCGATAACGCTCTGCACCTTTGCATATCCAGTCATACTCTTAGGCACAAATATCCCTCCTGACGGGTTCTAATTCATATTATACACGAATATAGCACAAATTCCAAGTAATTCACCAAAAATTAAAAAATATATGCGGAAGGTGACCTTCCGCACGTTCTTACTCTTGATTACAACGTCATTTTTTCTTCAATCGCTTGTGCGATCCTCTCGCCGCTAAGGTTGTATATTTCGAAGAGTAGTTTCGAATCACCCGAGACTGGGAAATCTTCCAGTCCCAGTTTCATGAATTGTGCTGGCAATAGACCGATTTCGATGAATTTCTGTGCTATCAAGCTGCCAAGTCCGTTGTAGACATTGTGATCCTCCACCGTTACAACGAAATTAGAATACTTCTTGAGTATATTCACGTCTAAGTTATGTGGACAACTGACATTAACGACCGCTACGTTGATGCCTTTGGCCTTCAATATTTCATGAGCCTTCAAGACATTTGGAATGACTGAGCCCATAGCATATATGACGCCGTCACCACCATCTCTTAGTACATCCATCTTACCATACTCGAATACATAGTTTTCATCAAAAAATGGTGTCCCATCTTCCTTCTTTATTGGTTCCAACTTACTTCTTCCAACTGCTACAACGTAATTTCCATACTCCTTTGCAACGTATCTTATTGCTTTGTCCGTCTGATTCGGATCAGCTGGTACGATAGTTTTGAAGCCGTACCATGCTAAAGGTGCGCCAACGTAATTGATGCCATGGTGAGTTTTACCATCTTCTCCAACATCTATGCCGCAATGCGTGACTACGATCTTCAAATTCGTATTGTTTATCGCATTGAGCCTGTGTTGATTGAATGTTTCATCGATGCCGAATACACCAAAGTCTGCAAAGAAAGTCACCAATCCGTCAGCAGACATCGCACCAGAAATAGTTGCTGCGTTGTGTTCTTGTACACCCAATTCAACTATCCTATCGCCACGCTCTTTGTCCAAAAAATCGAGTTTTACGGACCCCTTTAAGTCACAATCTACTGCAACAACGTTATCGTTGAGCGTTGCAAGATCAGCAATTGCACGTCCGAGTGCACTTCTGTTATCAGTGGATTTATCGTAAATCCTCGGAGTACCTGTGTTTATTTCAATTTCGTAACTTCGTTTCAATTTATCATGCGGCCTTGTCGGTAATTCGTTTCTCACCTTCATGTATTTATCCACATCATTTTCTATATTCAATTGTTCAAGTGCCTTTGCAAGTTCTTCCTTGTTCAAAGGCTTTCCATGGTAATCCGGTTTATCCTCCATGAAATCTACACCTTTACCAATGATTGTGTGTGCAATTATCGCTGTCGGTTTAGCATCGTTTCTTGCTATCTTCAATGCAGCTAATATCTGTTCATGGTCATGTCCATTTATCTCTACGATATTCCAACCAGCAGCTTGAAATTCAGCCTTTATATCTACGTACATTACATCGTGTGCATGTCCACTTATCTGAATATCGTTGTAGTCGACGAGGACCGTCAAGTTGTCGAGATTATATTTTCTGGCCGTTCTCCTTGCCTCTTGAACTTGACCCTTTGCACTCTCACCATCGCTCATGACAACATAAACGTGATAGTCCCTTTTCTTAATCTTTGCCGCGAGTGCAAATCCCACTCCTGCCGACAAACCTTGACCAAGATTACCCGTTGTCCACTCCACTCCGGGTATACCACGCGTTATGTGACCTTCAAAGATCGATGCAGGATGCCTAAACCCAGCCAAGACCTCTTCTCTATTCACAAAACCATAATTTGCCAAAGTAGAATAGACTGCAGGTGATATGTGTCCGTGGCTGACAACGATCCTATCTCGATTCTCATCCCACGGGGTCTTTGGATCAACATTTGCAAATGCGTAAAGACTGACTAACAAATCAATGGAAGACATAGAACCACCTGGATGCCCAGAGTTGGCTACGGTGGTCATCTTCAATATATCGCCACGGCACTGCCTTGAAACTTCTCTCAATTTTTCAACATCGTACTGCTTTATCACCAAAATCCCTCCACTTCTATTAAATAATTCTAAGTACTTCTATTGTATATCGAAGAAACTATCGAAAACCATGTTTCATATTTACAGACTTACATTTTCACATCGTGACACTCAAAATTTGTATGCGATGCGATAAATATTCTCTATATCATGCGTGTCCAAACGCTTCACTTTTCCAAGTGGTGCATGCTTTGAAGCAATTTGCGTAACCTTTTGCACATCTTCTTGAGTAAATCCAAGTTCCTTGAGCGTTATAGGAGCACCAACCGACTTGTACCACCTTCTCAATTCATCTATTGTACGTTCAGCCGTTGCATCATCTCCCAAATTGAGAATGTTCTTTCCAAATTTGATTAGTTTTTCAGAGATCAAATCTTTGACATACGTCATCCAAGCTGGAAATACGACAGCCAAACCTGCGCCATGCGCTACCTCTGGTTTCAATGCACTCAGTGGATGTTGTAGGTCATGAGAAGACCAATCTCCGCCAGTGGTCCCCATCTTGGTCAAACCATTTAGTGCCAATGTTGTTGCAAGGCACAAATTCGCACGCGCCTCGTAATTTTCAGGTTCTTCAATCACTTTTTCTGTTGCAGACATTATGGTTCTTATTATGCCTTCGTCTATACTATCGATCAATGCGCTACCAGCTACATCGAAATAGTGTTCCATCACGTGACTTATCGCATCTATTGCACCGTAAACTACTTGGTCCCTCGGTAAAGAATACTGAACAGTCGGATCAACTATAGAAACAACGGGATAAACATACTTTGAACCGAATCCCAATTTCTCCAACGTCTCTTCGTTTGTGATAACGCCATTACCATTCATCTCCGTACCAGTTGCAGACATGGTCAGTACAACGTACAGTGGAAGCGCCTTTTTCACCGCATATTTCCCGATAAACGCATCCCAGATATCACCTTCGTAATAGTATCCTGCTGCGATTGCTTTACCACTGTCGACAACACTTCCACCACCAACTGCCAATATCGCCTCTACCTGCTCTTTCTTTGCAACTGCTATAGCCTCGTGGACCTTCGATAGTACAGGATTTGGTCGAATGCCGGAAAGTTCGACTTTCGTTATTCCATTATCGTGTAGTGACCTGACAACTTTCTCGTAAACACCATTCTTCTTAATGGAACCTCCGCCGTAAATCATCAATACCTTCTTAATGCCGTTCTTTCTTAATTCTTCCCCAATTTTCTCCACGGTATCTTTTCCAAAAACGAGTTTAGTTGGATTATGAAAAACGAAATTCTCCATATATTCCACCTCCTACAGTCGTTCAAGTGATATTCTTGATGTTCGATTAAATTATACCACATATACGTAATTTTGAGTGATTGTTGACTCATTGTTGTATACAAAAGGCCACCAAAAGAGGTGGCCTTTTGAAAAACGAAATTAGACGAATAAACCAAGTTTTGAATGTAAGTTACAAGTAACGCACATGCATTTGAGACTTAAGAACTCTTATCAGAATTCCAGCCAACAATCATCCATTATGAGTGGATCATTTGAATTCCCACCGCCCATGATGTAGGCTTTGGGTTCTTGTTGCAATGGTCTAAACTTGTTTTCAACACCATCGTAATCCCAAGAAGTAATGTAAACGGTCCAACCATTGAAATTACTTGGATTACCAAGCCAATCACCTTTTACTATAATATTTATCCAGCCGTCTTCGACAAAGATTTCAGGCGAACCAATTTGAGTCCCGAATTTATCTTTCGTTGCCCCTTGTGTTGTGTAAATGCCACTGATCCATCCAGTTGCAAATATCTCGTAATCCCAATTCCAATCTTTGAATTCATGATTTTGCAATGGCAAGAAGTTAGCACCTTTTTTCGTTGGATCATCTATGAATATTTGGTATGTAACATGGTCAAAACCGTAAGATGGTCCCCAGGTCTTCGTAAGGTCTCGAGGTTTTATAGACAGAATGAGCGTACTACCTATACTCTCTGCCTTTGCCTCGATGATATCCATTTGTCTTTTGAATGTTGGGTCTGTTGGATAGATGTACGTACCACTCAAGCCAACGTCATCGTCGCTTGGATCTGCAATTTCTGCAAGAGTCTTCTTCTCAAGGTCAACCAAAATCGTTATTTCGTCGGTATACAACGTATCCCTTACCGTTTTACCCATAGCTCTGATCAGTATCGTATGCTCACCCGGGTCCAATTTGAACGGGTCGATTGTGAATGTGAACTTTCCATCCTTTGGTTCTATCTTCAGTTCAGATTCAACCTTCCTATCGATGTAGACGTACAAGGCCTTTGCATTCGTCTGACCACTAACTTCTGTCAATTTGGTTACCTTATCACCATTCTTTAGGTTTATGCTGACATCGACATTCGGTTTTGAAAGCTCTGACCGTTCTTTGGAAAACGCAAATATCGTGAGGCTCTTGGCAGGCATCTTTACATTGATGTATCCGCCATCTCTGACTATAATAGGTGAACCTATACCAGCTGCTGCACTGTATATCGGCTCAAATGTCGTTCCAGGTTCGTAAGCGGTCTTGAAATTGGTTATCCTTTGATCATTTGCAGTGTTCAAGACTACCAAAAGTTCTTCTTCGTTACACTTTAGAGTGTACACCAGTAGTCCTGCACCACGTTTTTCAGAAAGGAGCGTTTTTACCTCGCCATACCTGGTTGCAGGATGAGCCTTCCTGAATTCTATAGTATCTTTTATGAATTTATACATATCGCTATTTGTGTCGAAGTGGTCTTGGCCAAACGAACCCCACCCGTTGGCAAACATCGATGCCCTTGTCTCTTCAAAGTATTGTTCGGTACCATAGTAGATCACAGGAAGTCCTGGTATGGTAAGTATTAGTCCAAGTGCCTGCTGAATGATATTTGGTGTGACGCCCTTGCCGAATCTTTCCATATCGTGGTTATCTATGAACGTTACGAGTAATCCCTTTTTCAATGTTTCATTTCTTGCTTCAAGCCTGTATGCAAGATAGTCGGTCGGTTGCCCACCTTTGATTACCCTTCTGATCTCTTCCATCAATGTGAAGTCAAGCATCGAATTGAAACCATGATCAAGGTATGAAGCAATTTCTTTGTCCGCATCGTTTTCGTAAGGTTTTGAAGTGATCCAGGTCTCACCGAATGCAATGAAATCACTCTTTAAGGAGAAAATACCGTCTTGCGATTTGAAGAATTGATCGAAGAATTCTTTTGGTGCGTACATAGCTGTATCTACCCTAAAACCGTCTACTCCAACTTCCTTTACCCAATATGAATATGAATCTTTCAAAGCAGCAATTACTTTTGGATTTTCCGTATTGAGATCGTCTAATCCGCTCATCTGATAATTTAACCTTTGATTTGAGTCGTTGTAATTCGATACATCTGCCGTCCAATGGTATATATTTGCATCGCGTTGCGTTATATCAGCATAATTATTCAGATCAAATGGAGACTGAGTCGGTGCCTTTGTAGGAATGCTGCCGTTGTTGATTTCAAATTTATCGCCTATAAATCTGAAGTAGTTTCCAACGTGGTTCACAACTATGTCTTGGATGAGCTTCATATTGTTGTTGTGCAAAGAATCGGCGAGTGCCTTGTAATCTTGAAGTGTTCCAAAATGTTCGTCGATTTGCTTAAAATTCCTTGCCCAGTATCCATGATATCCGCCATAGTTTACCCATTGGTCCCACCATTGATTTGCAACGGGCGGTGTTACCCAGATGCCATCAATGCCCATTCCTTTGATGTAGTCGATTTTATCGATGATCCCTTTTAGGTCTCCACCACTGTACTTTGCACCATCTCTTGGATCGTACTCTACACCTGCTTGATCGTTATTTGATGGATCGCCATCGTTGAAACGATCGATCATGATCATGTAGAGTACCTTATCAGCCCAACCACCTTTGAACATCGTGGCAACGTCCGAAAAGGCAAGAGAAGAAACGAATACCAGTGCAATCAAAAGAAACTTTGTAAATCTTGAAAAGCTCATAAAGCCACCTCCAAAGTGTTTTGATAGATGTTTACCAATCGCTTCGTTACCTATATTCTAACACAAAGCGTGCAATGTTAACGAAGATGTGGTATAATTCCATGATAAGGAGGCGTGTTAATATGATAGATGTACTGGTAGTTGATGACGAAAAGCACGTCAGAAATCTTCTTTCGAAGATGATTTCAAACGCATTCGAATGTACACCGCGAGAAGCACAAAATGCTGAAGATGCATTGAAAATATCTGAGAAAGAAAAGTTCGACCTCATTACGACGGACATAAAACTAGAGGGTATAGACGGTATAGAGTTCATAAGACGATTACGCTTACGAGGTATTTTCACTCCAGTATTGATAATATCGGCTTACGCAACTCCCGATGATATCGCCAGTGCCTGTCGTTTTGCACCGATCGATTATCTTTCAAAACCTTTTACTCAAGATGAACTGAAAAAGAAGATAAAGGGATTACTAGAATACAGAAAAGGAAGCTTTGAGAGATACTTGAGAGAAGCTGAAGGTTTCATACACTCCAATGTTCCAGGAGACCTTGACAAAGCTGAGCAGATTGTAAGAATAATGTTCTCCATAATGCCATCATCGCCTACTCCACACTATCTCATGGGTGAGATACTTGAAAAGAGAGGCAATGAAGAACTCGCAGAATTACACAGAAAGGCTGCAAAAGCTTTGGATGTAAACGAGCGCGGTTACAATAGAGGTGATGAAATTGAAACAGATTAATTATAGACTATACGTCATAGTGGTAGGATGTGGAAGAATTGGTTTGGAAGTTGCAACACATTTATCTGACACAGGATTCGATATGACAATAGTAGAGAAGAGTCCAGATGCATTGTCTGCTCTTCCGGAAAATTATGGTGGATTCACTATAATTGGTGATGCTACTGAAAGAGATGTATTAAAAAGGGCAAAGGCAGAAAAGGCGGATCTACTCATTGCAACAACGGGTGATGACCCAACAAACTACTTTGTAAGTCTCATCGGTTCCAAAATATTCGGTATCACAAATGTGATATCGCTTGTTAGAAGCAAAGAAAACGTTACATTATTTGAAAATAGTGGCATTAGAGTGATCTCACCGATCAATCTTGCCATAGAAACTTTTCAGAGAAGCATACTTGAGGGAGTTGAACCTGCAGCAGGTGATGACAAATGAAAGTAATCATAATTGGTGGAGAGAGAGTTCCATATTTCTTGGCAAAAAAGCTTATTGCAAGCGGGTATAAGGTATATTTTGTGAATAAAGACAAGGAATTATGTGAAGAGTATAGCAGAACACTGAATGCAACCATAATATATGGTGACGGACAATCTAAAGCAGTACTTGATCATTTGGGAATAGAACCAGATGATATTGTTGTACTCTTAACGGAAAGAGACAGAAAGAATTTCTTTATTGCAAGGCTCGTCCAAGAATACTACAAAGTGAGGAACGTCGTCACATTCCTGAACAACAGCGAGAACGAAGACCTCTTCGATAGATACGGTATTAGAACCCTTAAGGTGACTGACCTAATCATGCAAAATATAGAACCACTGCTCTTCGAAAACGAAGTAGTAGAAATGATCAATGATGAGGCATCAAATAGGGGTGCAACCGTACTAAAAGTAGATGTAGATTGGGATTCAAAGATTGCAAATAAAGCGCTCCATGAGTTAAAAATTCCAGATGGAATCGTTGTAGTTGGAATAGTGCGAGAAGATAAGTATCTGATACCTCGAGGAGATACTATCATTAAACCAGATGACAAGCTGATATTGATTTGTAGTGAAGAACAAAGTAAAGCAGCGATGGAAATCTTTTTCTTGTGATTTTTGAACCAGGAGGCTTTCTAAAATGCTCGAACGCTATCTAAAAATATACAAAGCACTCTCTGTGGTAATTTTGCAGTATTCTATCATAATTTTGTTACCACTTGTTTTTTGCATCTTTTATCCATACGAAGTACACAATGTAAGTGGTTTCCTCTTAGCAGCATTGTTAGGTTTTTTGATCTACTTATCTGGCTTTTTAACTAAGGTAAAAGACATCGGAACGATAACATACAAAGACGGTGCAATCCTTACCGTCGTTGCATGGGCTGTTGTTTCTTTCATATCTGCAATACCACACATGGTAAATGGCGGATTGAATTTTTCACAGGCAATGTTCGAATCAGTGAGTGGGCTTAGCACAACTGGATTAACTATGTACACAGACGTGACAAAAGTGTCTAAACTTCTCCTCTTTTGGCGTTCGCTTACTCAGTACGTTGGTGGAGCTGGTTTTGCTTTATTGATGCTTGCAACTGTCATAGGACCAAGAGGATTGGGTTTTTACAGAGCTGAGGGTAGAGCAGAAAACTTGGTTCCGAACATAAGAAGATCCTCACAGATAATCCTCGGTATATATCTTAGTTACACAGTGGCTGGCACAATAGCATTGAAGATAGCAGGAATGAATCTTTTTGAGGCATTGAATCATACGATGACAGCACTTGCAACCGGTGGATTTTCAACCAGAAATGGCAGTATAGGAGAGTTCAACAGCCTTACAATAGAGATAATAATAATGGTACTCATGTACCTTGGCGCAACGGGATTTGGGATACATTACGCGTTTTGGAAACGTAACTGGAAAGCAGTTTTGAAAAATGGCGAGCCTTGGATATTCAACATAACGATCATCTCAACATCTATAATCATCACATTCGTAGGACTTGGGAAGTACTACAAGGGATTCTGGGAAGGTTTTAGGATAGTGGTCTTCCAGATAATTTCTGGTATCACTGGCACAGGATTTCAAACGGTCACGTTAGCAGATCCAAAGTGGCTTTCATTCTACCCTTTCATGTTCATGCTAACGGTACTGATGATAGCTGGTGGAGAAATGGATTCTACTTCTGGTGGTATAAAACAATTCCGTTTCTGGGTCATATTCAATGCCCTGTGGGATTCCATAATGGGATTTCTGCTTCCAAAAGGTACTGTTAGAAAAAGGGTACTTTACAAAGGTGAACAACAGATAACCTTTTCAGATGACAACGTAAGAGAAGCATTGCTTATCTTCTCTTTATACGTGTTCTCATTCATACTTGGATCTGTCGTACTTATGTGTCATGGTTACAGCGTAGAAGCATCCATGTTCGAGTTTGCATCAGCAATGGATGGAGTAGGTTTGACTGCTGGCGTGACGACTCCAAATATGCCACTCACCGCACTTTGGGACTTGATAATAGGGATGTTTGCTGGAAGGCTCGAATTTCTGGTGATTATCTATGCACTTGCTCGCATATTCAGCGATGTAAAAAACTCACTTACAAAATCAAGGAATCCAATTTCAAAGAAAGTTTAATTATGTGCTTGGAAGGAGAGTGTCTATGAGTAACAAAACGATGATTTATTTACTGATTTTCGTAGTTGTTGTGTTCCTTGTTATAGACATGGTAACGTTGATGATGAACAGGAGCAATTTCACTGTTCAATACTATGATACAGACATATACACCGATTATTCCGAAACAGCTACGATAACGACAGTCAGCGGTCTTGTCTTCAAAGACCAGAAAAAGGAAGATGATTATTTAAAAACTTACAATGAAACATCTGTACAGACTTTTGAAAAATATTTCACTGAAATATCGAAAGAGATAGGAAAGACCATAAAGGTACTCGACGTCGATATGAAGACGCAGAAACGTGATAGTGTGCTTGAAATAACAGAGACAGTCACGCTTGGCGGCCTTGTAACGAAAGATGGAGACACGTTCAATTTGAGTATGGGGGATATACAGCTCAATTCCGTTGCACAGTCAAATGTAAGAGTACATTTACCTGCAGATGCAGTGATTGAGAGTACTGATCCTACACCGACAAAGGTTGTCTCCAACATGGTTACTTGGTCCGGAAAGGATATAGCCAGATTTCCAAACATAAAATTCAAAAGGAGTGGACAGTAGTGACCATATTCAACTGGTTGATTATCTTGTCCACGGTAAGTACAGTCATATTTGCATGGGCTACATTTTTAGTTCAGTCGTTCAGATCCAAGAACGAAAAGAGTGACTTGGACGAAGATGAGGAAAGACTCGTAGAGTTGATGGGAAAAGTGAGAGTCTTTGTAGATTCAAAAATGGAGCTTTTGGATAAAAAAACCGAAGAGGTGAGAAAGCTTCTGAAAGAACTGAACGAAGAACTCGTAACGATATCAGCACTCTCCATAGACAAGAATATCGGAAATTCTCTCAACATTGACAAGCCAACACAGACCACTAAGAACGAAGTGGACAAGTTTGTATCCGAAGATGGCCAAAAGAAAGATGATATTGACAGTACTCTAAGAAATATCTCAAGCGATCAAAAGAGTGATGAAAGAAACTCAAGAAATTCTATTGAAAAATCGGAAGATGATAGCATTGAAGAACGGATATTTGAGATGTTCTTAAACGGCATGGAGCCAGTTGAAATAGCAAAAACTCTGAAAATGGGTGTTGGAGAGGTTTCACTCATCATAGATTTGATGAAACGACAGCATCATTGATACCATTGATACAATTAACACTGATGTGGAGGTGGATTCGATGATAGGTGAACATCCGTACGTAAAGTGGGCAATAGAGGTCATAGAGAATTACGTTAGGAACAGAATCATCGTGGAACCTCATTCAAATTTGCCCGAAGCATTGTTCAAGACAAAAGCAGGGGCATTCGTTACTATTCACAAAAAAGACGGCTCATTGCGAGGTTGTATCGGTACGTTCATGCCAGTACGCGAGAACCTCGCCTATGAAATAAGAGATAATGCAATAGCCGCTGCAACGAAGGATCCAAGATTTCCACCTGTAGAAGCTGGAGAATTGGAAGATTTGGTGGTAAACGTTGATGTTCTAAGCCCATACGAAGACGTAAAGAGCATAGAAGAATTAGATCCGAAAAAATACGGTATCATAGTACAAAAAGGATGGAGAAGGGGTTTACTACTTCCAGACATAGAAGGTGTAGACACAGTGGAGGAACAACTTAGGATAGCAAAATTAAAAGCTGGAATCTACGATGATAATTTTGAAATATTCAAATTTACCGTCGAAAGGTACAGGTGATTTTGTTGAAAAGCGAGGAAAGTAGGAGAAAATTAGACTTTGAGAATGTGAGAGATATAGTTTTGCTATCTTTCGCAGTACTTGGCTTGAGCTTCATATTTCCTGCTTACATTTCCACTGTACCAAGGATTTTGTTGATAAATGGATTTCCGAATACCTTGATAGCATTACTCATCAGTTCGGAACTATTGTTCTTGTTTTTTCTGAATCCTATTTTTGAATACATACTTGATATTACGCGAAGTGCAATAGGCAGGCGTACACCGTACATAATTAGTTTTGGCGTCTTGACCTCTTTTGTCCTATCGCTACTTGAAAACATAAACCACGAACATCCCAACAGTGCTTTCATTTTGACCTTGTTGGTGATCTCAGCCAATTTTTGTTTGTATTTATATTCACTGGCTCTGTTTGGACTTATAAGAGATAAGAGCAATGAAAGTAATCAAACTGGCTGGGTCATGTTGAGATTTCAAGCAAAGTTATGGTCTTTTGTCGGGACTGTTCTGTCATTCATATATTGTAGTAGGTCTTCAGAAAATTCGTTGTTGCCTGCGGCAGGTTTGGTCCTTCTAATTTCATCTCTACTTGCTGCATTTTTCATAGTTGAGGACAAGAAATACAAAGTCAAGATGTCTCCTTTTGAGAAGAATGAACACCATTTTTCGTATGAAGTCTTCAAGATTCTCAAAAAGTGGGACCTTAGTAACACGATGCAAACGGTCGAAATATCATTGGTCATTAGCTTGTTCTACTATCTTGAAACATTCACTGCACCATTCACTGAATCATCTGGCCTAAAATATGGAGCAGGTACTACCTTCTTAACTTTGCAGCTGACAGGTGTGACAATAGGGTATGTGATAAAACTCTTTACAAAGAAGAACTTATTTAGTGAAAATTTGAGAGCCCACGATCACTATTTACTCTTATTGAACGCAACTATTTATCTACTTATATATATAACATTTAAGAGCTTAGCAACCTCTTACCTACTCTTTTTTGTAAACGGGTTACTTTGGGGGTTGTTCCTTTCTGGTAGAACTGGTATGATGATACCGAGTAAGGCTGAGAGGTTCATATTCTATTTCTCAAAAGAAAAGAAGGAAACAGTGTTAATCTCACTCTTTGTGATCATATTTACAACTGTATTAGGAGCCGTATTAGATTGGTTTGGACTTAATGCATTCCTCCCACTTGTAATAATCGTGACAATTTTGGAATTCATAATGGCAATACTAAATAACAGAATAAGGACGAATGAGGATCTAGTAAAAGAAAGAGGTGAGTGATTTTGATAAAAGATGGGGATCGAGTGCTTTTTTACGGCGAGGATGAGACCAAATTTCTTGCAAAAGTTGAGAGTGGTCAGAAGAAGGGGACTCATTTAGGTGTGATAGACTTTGATCAGATAATCGGTAAAGATTACGGTGATGTAATAACGATAGGAAAAAACCAAAAGTCATACTATCTACTCCAGCCCACCTATATAGATGATGTATTTTCAATGAAGAGAAAGACACAAATCATTTATCCAAAGGATTCAAGCTACATACTCATGAAACTTGATATAAAGCCGGGCATAAAGGTTATCGACACGGGTGTTGGAAGTGGAGCCATGTGTGCAGGTATGGCGAGATTAGTTGGAGAGCACGGTAAAGTATATGCATACGAGAGACGTGAAGATTTCTACGAATTGGCTAAGAGTAACTTAACACTATGGGGATTAATTGATAGAGTTGAGCTGAAACTGAAAGATATATCACTTGGGTTTGATCATTCAAATGTTGATGCAGTACTTTTAGACGTACCGGACCCTGAAAATTACATCTCACAGTGTTGGGAAGCATTGGCAGGCGGTGGTAGATTAGGAATAATATGTCCCACAACGAATCAAGTATCTGCCGTACTTGAAAGAATCTACGAGCACCCATTCGTAGAAGTCCAAGTTTGGGAATCGATGATGAGACAATACAAACCGTATCCAAACAGACTTCGACCCTTCGATAGAATGGTGGCCCATACGACGTTCATGGTTTTTGCAAGGAAAGTGAAAGGGTTTGCTGAAATAATCGAAGAGAGCGAAGAGAACGGAGAAGATAAGAAAAACATGGAAAGGCAAGAAAGCGAGGTGTGAGGATATGAAAGGAATGTTGAAAAGTGCATTTTCATATGTTTTCATAGCGTTGGTTGTCGTCGTTTCGAGTGTGATACTCTCTGGTGCTTCTGACATACAAGTGTTGAATCGCATATCTCCTTTGTATGAAACGTTGTATAGGATAAACTACGATTATTATGGCATAAAAGACGTTGATTATGACAAGATAATCGATTCTGCTATAGACGGCATGGTTAAAGGCTTGGGCGATGATTTTAGCTATTATTACCCACCATCACAGATGCAAGAGCAACAGATAGACATGGAAGGTCAATATGGTGGATTGGGAATAGAAGTAACTTACGATAGCGAGAACATGGCAGTGAAGGTAGTCAGTCCGATGTATGGTACACCTGCATGGCAAGCAGGTATGCAGGCAGGTGATCTTATAATAGGTATAGATGATCAACCAGTTGCAGAAATGGAATACATGGAAGCGGTCAATAAGATGAGAGGTAAACCGGGAAGTGAGATAAAACTCACCGTGAAAAGAGGCAACGACATCATCGAGATTAAACTCATCAGAGAAGTCATACAGATTGTACCAGTAAAGTCAGGCACAACGATCTACAATAACAAGAAAGTTGGATACATATTACTAACGAAATTTAACGAACCAGTACCAGCAGAGTTTGAAAAGGCACTTAAAAAACTATATGATCAGAAGATAGACATGCTTATACTCGACTTGAGGAACAACCCTGGTGGATTATTAGACGTCGCAGTGAGAGTTGCCAATTATTTCCTCGATGCGGGCAAGATAATAGTTTCTGTGAAAGATAGGGATGGAAACATCACAGACAAGTACGTTAGCCAAGGCAACAATTATCCAAAAGTACCAATGGCTGTACTCGTTAACAATGGCTCAGCATCTGCTTCAGAGATCGTTGCTGCAGCACTCAAAGATAACGGCAGGGCTATCTTAGTAGGGCAGAACACGTTTGGAAAAGGTTCTGTGCAGAGAGGATTTCCACTCAGTAATGGTGGTACAGTATTTCTGACCATTGCACACTACCTAACACCATCTGGAAAAGATATACATAAAGTTGGAATAGCGCCAAACGTAGCGGTTGAAGAAACGGTCGGAACAGCGAGGAACGATGAAGCAAAGAGTTACACGTTAACAGAAATTGGCGTAGATTTACAAGACCCAGTGATAAAAACCGCCATCGATGAACTGCTGAAAAAAGGTTCAAAATAGAAATTATAAAGCTACTTGTGTTGATCTGTGATTGGAAATTATTGAAGACTATTGAGATGAAAATCAGAAAAATACTGATGTGAAGAGAAATCAGAAGATATGAAGGTAGAATTCTATGCACTTTTCTTATTTATTGTAACTGTTACAATACTTCTGTTCATTACATTTCAAAAAAGGGTTATAATAGTGGAGGAGGTGCTACCTTCTCCGTTTGTTTTTGTGACAAATCCATATGAGAAAAGACTAAAGGAAAGGATCAATCAAATCAACACACAACTCTTGTTCTTAGAATACAATTTGAAAATTCCACCAAACATCGATGACTTGCGAATACTGGAATCTACATGGGAACAAATCGATGACCCCAGAGCTGTAAAGAGTATAACGAAACGAGTTAGGAAGTACTGGTGGGGTTATGGTATCGAGAATACAAAGTTCAAAATCAAGCATATCGAAATAGTCTGGTGGCCAGAAGTATTTGTAAATGTTGCAAGCAAGAATACATTTGGTGATGCACTTTATGAAGCACTCAACGGTAAGAATATCTCGTTCAATTCTAAGAATATTGATCTCAACGTTGTGCAATTCATTGCGGAAAAGTATGGCGTTGTGCTAAAATAGTGATACTGAAAGCTGAGCAGAAGGAGTGGCATAACCTGAAAAAACAAATAGTAAATGAGATGGTAAAGTCGATCGTATCGCTTATGCTCTTGGTAATACTCTATACATGGTCCGCATACAAATTGCACCTTACGGTGTTTCTTTTCGGAGAAGAGGTACTTAATTTCTTTTTGCTATACGTTCCGACGTTAATCTTCTTTTCCAGCTTGTTTTTGGACACAGAAGGTACTTTTAAGGAAGTTCAAAGGTTGGTATGGTATTCTTTTGTGCCAGTGATTGCATTTAGAATCGGCTGGTACGGATATTCATTCTACTATGCTTTTCCGATTTGCTACATCATCTCGAATATCATCAAACCAAATTTTAAGAAAAGATATCCCATCATCATTTTCAATGGCATTGCTTTATTGATACTCTTGATTTGGAGGGCGAGATGAATTGGATAAATTTGCTAAGAAATATGTGAATTTCATAATAAATAACTCTACGAGAGTAATTATATTAATGATGATCATATCGATAGTCTTTGGCCTTTATGCCATTTTTGGCCTTAAGATAAATGCAGATATAACCGGTCTTGCACCAAAGGACAGTCCGGAATTCCAAGATTTGATAAAGTACACCAATGAAAAGGTAACATCAAATACGTTGGTAATTGCCATATCTCAAGCCAAAGGGACGGATTCCGATACACTGGCACAGAATTTGAAAGAATTGTTTGAAAAGACGGAGTATGTCCATCAAGCAGAGGCATTCGACAATCCTGAAACACTTGTGAAATATGGTATGCTTGCTATGAGTGAGGGATCTGTATCAGACACTGTTAACTACTATCAATCGCTTTTCAACGTTGAGCCAAAGAGCTTGGTGGATTTTAGATTCTGGAGAAATACAGGTGTTGCTCTATACGATATGAACAAATATGTAGAAGACCTAGTTACGAAGAGTGGTATAAAGAAGTACTATTTAGCTTCTCCAGACAAAGACTTGATTGTAATGAACTTTTCAATGAAAAAGCCCATGTCAGATGTAAATTTCGTAACGCAGGCTGTTGAGACACTCAAGGAAATCACAAAAGATTTTGAAGCAAAGTACAACGTAAAGGTCTATTTCACAGGTGGTGTCATGACCACCTATGAATCAAATCAGCAAGCTGTCAAAGACTTTGCAATTACCAGTGTTGTTTCATTCATTGCAATTATGGTGATCCTCATCATCGGATTTGGAAATATCTTAGAGATAATGATTCAATTAGTAGGACTAGTCTTGGCAATGGGTACAAGTTTGGGAATTCTTTCATTATGCCTTGGTGAGCTCAACATAGTAACAACATTCGTCAATGCATTGCTACTTGGAATTGGAGTGGACTATGCAACATACATGGTGATACGTATACAGGAACGGTTCAATCTGGAAGGTGTGAGTGAAGAGAGCGTAGTAAATGCATTCATTGAGAATTTCAGACCTTCGTTTGTATCCATGGTTACAACTGCTATAGCGTTTCTAACGATGCTTATGAGTCCTTCAAGTGCTGTTAAACAGATGGGAATATCTGTTTCGTTGGGAGTTGCCATATATTATTTCTTCTTCATCACACTCTTACCTGCAGTATATTGCAAAATACTGAAAAGATTCAAAATTAGGAAACGAGAGACGTACATGAAAGTTGTTGATATCATAAGAAGGAGTAGAGTCTTAATGGTATCAACGATAGTATTAACCATCGCTTTTTCAGTAATTGGTATCTACTCGTTGATGAATTTCTCTTACACTGCCTCTAGCCTCATTTCAAGCAATGCAGAGTCTACAATTGCTCAGAACATGATCTCAGAGAAGTTTGGGAGTGTTGGTTCCAGTGATATAGTCATTGCAGAGCCAACTGCTGAGAAATTGAAAGAAACGATTACCAAATTGAGAGAGAAGGGCTTGATTCAATCAGATTTTTCCATTCTTTCTCTTATTCAAGATCCTGAAAAGATAGCCGAAGATAGGTCAAACATATACGTCCAGGTATTAGAATTAACGCACACACCGTTCTTGGAAATACTCTTCAAAAAGTATGGACTTTACGAAAGTTTTATATCAACTGTTGATGTGATAAAGAATATTTCAACGACTGAAGATTTGTTCAAATTGATGGAAAAAGACATACCAAGTCTTTTTTACAGAGATATGAATGGCAACAATCTACTCCTTGCTTACGTAACTCCAACAATGAACGTTTGGGAAGGAAATAACATCAAGACTTTCTTTGAATCTGTAAAGGATTATAGAGTATATGGTTACACTGCACTATTCTACAAAGTTATAGATGAACTGTTCCATTCAACGATGTGGGTATTTGGACTCGTCTTGTTGGTGGAACTTATAATAATCTACATAGATTTTAGGAATTTCCGGAAGTCTTTCTACGTAATTTCGTTGACAATTCTAAACACAGTATCAGCATTTGGCATCTCTTATTTGGTTGGTATAAAATCAAATTTCATAACATTCATAATATTACCGATGTTTCTTGGTATGGCATTGGACAGTCTGGTAGAGTTCACGCATAGTGTGGAATATGGTAGAGAGAGTATACTAAAAACCGAGAAGGCTATAATAGTATGTATTCTCACGACTGTCGCATCTTTTGCAAGTCTCCTCATAGCTAAAGGTCAATTGCTGAGAGAATTTGGTTTTGTGGCATCAGCAGGGTTGATGGGGTCCATATTCATATCCCTTTTCTGGTATTTGAACACGATAGATAAAGGCCCGATCAAAAGGAAAACTCAAGGTGAGATTACTGAATCTGATGTCAAAGAAAGCGATCAGAATCAAGATGAAAATCAAGAAGAAGACTAATATGGAAAAAGTCATCTAAAATAACATTAGGTTGGTGTATTTCGTATGAACATTTTGATGATATCGGATACTTATTTGCCACAAGTAAATGGTGTTGCCACATCTATATACTTATCAAAGAAATATCTTGAAATGAGAGGACATAAAGTATACATAGTTGCGCCTGTTCGACCGGATGATGATGAAAATACCCTTGTAGTTCCAGGCGTACCTTTTCCTATGGAAAAGCAACACAAGGTCGTCTTTGCGAATGCACTTAAGATATTAGAATTCGCACAGAAGAACGGTATAGAAATAGTACATAGCCATGATCCAATGGCACTTGGTATCCGAGCGTTGAAGCTGCAAAAAGACATGAAGATACCACATGTACATACCTACCATACACTAATGGCTGAATACAGACATTACGTTCCACCACCGTTTACCCCTGATCGAAAGACTGTGGAAGAGTTTTCCAAATGGTTTTGCAACAAAGTAAACGTTGTCATATCACCAACAGAAGAAATCAAGAAAGAATTGACAAGATACGGTGTTGAAAGGCCGATTGAGGTCATCCCAACAGGTATCGACACGTTGGAATTCTCGACGCCAGCGCAAAAAGATATTAGGAAGATGTACGATATCCCAGCTAATGCAACTTTGCTCATGTATGCGGGAAGATTGGCAAAGGAAAAAAATCTGAACTTTTTATCACGTGTAGTTGCAAGGTACCTTAAATCAAACAAAGCGGCCTGGTTCTTAATAGTGGGAGATGGCCCTGAAAGAAAAGATATTGAAAAGTATTTTGAAGATGAAGGGCTTTCAAAGAGGGTCACTTTTACTGGATACGTACCACATGATGAAATGAAAGATTATTACAAGGCTTCTAATCTCTTCGTCTTTGCTTCCCTTACAGAGACTCAAGGACTCGTTGTATTGGAAGCTTTGGCAAGCGGAACACCTGTTGTAGCCATTGCATACAAAGGTGTAGCAAATGTCTTGAAAAACGGTGAGGGCGCATTGACTGTCGATGTAGACGAAGAGCACTTCTATGAATCGATCCAACGTGCACTTGAAAAGAGGGATGAACTCAGTAGGAAGGGCGTAAAATACGTTGAAGAGAATTGGTCTATGAATGCAATGGTAGAAAGGTTAGATGAAGTTTACACAAAGGCTATCGCCGAAGGCTTCATAGATTTTTACATGCCTTCTGTGATAAATACTTCATTACAGCTGAAATTGGTTACTCTATTTAGGAAATTCATTTAGTTACTTCCGTATCTGACCGATATTAGCAATTTCGATGATTTCGATGATAATGTTTTTGATTTTAATTCTATCTATACAGATTGGTTTCTTCTTTCTCCTTTAGTTCGCGAAGAAATTTTAGATAGCTTTCATATCTTGATTGAGCTATTTTGCCCTTTTCCACCATCTCTTTAATGTGACATCCGACTTCATCAACGTGCAAGCAATCTTGAAAATAGCACTTTTCATTTTCAAATTCAACAAATAATTCTCGCAATTTCTTAATCTCTATATCTTCAATTTCAAGACTGGCAAAGCCCGGAGTGTCTACGACCCATCCTCCGGATGATATTCTTAGAAGTGACGCAGATGTGGTTGTATGTTTACCACGTTCCAATCGCTCAGATAACTCACCTGTACGTAATTCCAATTTACTATCGATAGTATTTAACAAACTACTCTTACCAACACCAGACATCCCTGCAAAAACTGAGACTCTATCAGAGAGGTAAGAACTCAATTCATCGATGCCTATTTTGCTTTTCGCACTCGTCCTCACAACAGGATAGATTTGTCGATACGTCTTTTCAAATTTCTCTATTTGTTCATCGCTGATGAGATCAACTTTATTGAGTACAATAACAATTGGCAAAGTTTCCTTTTCGACTAGTACTATGAACCTATCCACTATTTCGTAAGGTACTGCAGGCTTTTCCAAAGTCGTGACGATGATAACTTGATCAACGTTTGCCACGCTCGGCTTCTTCAATTCGTTCTTTCTATTGATGATATTTTCAACAACACCTTCGTTTCCAACAACTACCCTATACTCTACGATATCGCCCGTTATTGGTCTGATCCCTTGCCTTTTGAACCTTCCACGTAGTTTACAGAGGTACTGCTCGCCTGTTTTCATATCCTCAACGACAAGGAGGCTTGAATAAAACCGCAAAACTACTCCAGCTCTTCTTCCATCTGTGTTAAAGGTGTCTTCCATCAGAACTGTCCTCCTTGAAGCGTTGTATCCGAATTTTCTTGATTATCTGAATTATCCTGGATAGTAACATCTTCGTTTGTGACTGGCGCCATATCGGAAGAACTCGCGCTGTCGCCAATTTCAATTTCCGGTGTTACAACTTCCGGAGCCATATCTGGAGATACGTCCGTGGTAGGAAACAAATCCACTGAACTTGTTCCAGACTCAACTTCTATTGCAGGTGGTATTACTTCGAGAGAACTATTCGTTGAATCCACACTAGATGGCACAGCTTGTACCGCATTTCCTCTACTTATAAACAAAGTCACCACATCACCGCTGCTAACCGTATTTCCTGCTGTTGGTGCCGTAGATATCACTACACCTTCTATACCTATCCCATCAGACGATTTAACAACGGAACTTACGCCGATTTCCCTAAGTACTGTCTGAACACTCCTGTACCATGCCCCTTTAAATTCGGGTAACTTTATCGATTTTTCCGCAGAGCCTTCCGTAAAAAGCTTGACAGTTCTACCAACTTTTACAACGGTATTTCCCGGTGGATCCATCTTTATCACTTTACCATCTTCTTGCGTAGCCTCCACTTTGAAGCCGAGTTTTGTAAGCTCCTCTTTAGCGATGGCAAAATCCTTACCAACGTAACTTGGCAAGACAACAGTTTGCCTTTTTGCTTGAGCGTACATAATCCCATAAAATACGAGGAGGCCTGTAAAAGCTGCAATTATAATCGTCAGAGGAATAAGAATGATGACGCTCAACATTTTTCTACCATGCCGATGGTTGTTTTTACTTGATTTGTTTGCATTTGCCCTATTATCAACCAATTTTATCCCTCCATTTTCTTACCTTTTTGACTTTCAACATTTCTCCTTCTCAGTTGTCCGCATGCAGCGTCTATATCTGTTCCTTTTTCCTTCCTTATTTCATTTTCGATGTTATGTTCATCCAAAATCTTCTTGAATCTCTCAACTACCCAATAGTGTGGTCTTTCCATCTTCAAATTGCTTTCACTTTCAACTGGATTTACGGGAATCAAATTCACGTATGCACCCATCCCCTTCAAAATTTCAGCGAGCTTTTCCGCATCGTCAGCAAAATCGTTGAACTCTCTTATAAGTATGTATTCGAAAGTCACCCTGTTTTTTGTCTTCTTCTGATATTCTTTGGCTGCGTAGATAATCTCTTCAACACTGTACTTCTTGTTCATGGGAACGATCATATCACGCTTGTAGTTGTTTGGTGCATGGAGAGATATAGCAAGTTTTATCTCCGGTAAATCATCGGCAAGTTTGATGATCTTCTCAGGTATACCAACCGTAGATATTGAGATTCTGCGCATACTCATGTTCTTTGTCTTCTCACTATGCAATATCTTAACACTTTTCAGTACTTGATCATAATTCAAAAGTGGCTCGCCCATACCCATGTAAACTATGTTTCCAATGTTTACTCTTCTATGGAATTCCATTGCCACAACTTGAGAAACAATCTCACCCGCTCTCAAATTTCTCACAAACCCGCTCTGACCAGTGGCACAAAACACACATTTTGCAGCACAGCCAACTTGTGATGATATACAGGCAGTTACTCGATCCGAATGGAACAACAAAACAGATTCTATCGTGTTACCGTCTTCCAACCTCCAGAGAAATTTAGTAGTCTTATCAACGTTCGAAATTTGCATATCTATTAGAGAAGGTAAAGATATTGAGAACCTTTCTGATAATACCGTTCTGTTCTCTTTAGATAGATTACTCATTTCGTTGAAATCGAAAACTTTCTTTTGAAATATCCAATCCAAAACCTGGTCAACTCTGTACTTTTCTAACCCCAATTTAGAAAATTCGTTGACCAATTCTTCGTACTCAAAATCAAAAATATCCTTTTTCATGCCTTCACCTCATTTATCTGTATTTATCTGTTCTATAATATTCTAATATTCTATACTCTAAAAGCGCAACAACCACAAAAATCATGTATCTTATCATTTATCTTGTCATTTGAATTATTAGACGTATCGACTGATTTATTAACTGATTTATTAACTGGTTTCACCAAAAAATCAACGTATTTCTGCACTTCCTCTTGCAACCTTTTTCTGTATTCACCTCTTGGCTGCATACAACCAAGCACAACATTTTCCAACCTTTCGGATGCGTACTTGAATACCTCTCCTACTTCTTCTACACTTGGAGGTGTACAATCTTGAAATTTCGTCTGAGCGGTTGGGATGAATACGTTGAGCACCACCGTACTGAAGTATTTACTGAGTAAGTCTATCGCCGCATATTCGTGCGTAATCTTACCACGCATGACGCCGATCGTTATGTGTGGTACCTTCTTTGCTTTCAAAGGTATAACCACTTCAAGGAGCTCTTTTGGTGTTCTCGAAATATTGTAAATGTTCTTGAGTATAGTTGAGTCGCCGAACATATCGAAACTGACAACATCTGCTAAATCATCGAGTTGAGATGGTGTGTCTTCTGGAAAACCTATGTGGAAATTGTACTTCAAATCGTATCTTTTCTTTAAATCGTACAATTTTGGGATGTAACCTTCAAACGGGATATGTCCATCTGGCATCATCCCACCGCTTATGAGAAATGAATTGTACTTATCTACATATTTTTCCATATCATCTACGTGAACCATGTGCCTCAAATAATGACCACCGCAATGTGGACAACCCATTGGACAACCTCTTGTAACCGTAACTGACATCGTTGCAGAAGGGTCTATTTTAATCATTCAATATCTTCCCATCACTTGCAGATTGTGAGTAGTTACATCGCCAATCAACAGCAGAAGTTGTCAATTTATCCTTTTCATCCAACTGCATCCAACCATCCAAACCAAGTGCTATCAATTTGTCGAGTGCGGACTCGTATTCATCCTTCGTTACCTTTCTATTTATGAGAGCATCTCTCTTTGCAGCAAAATGTGGGATGTACTGAGACATCAAAGAAACCGGAATGTTCTTATCAAGTCCTGCTATGAATTCCAGTGCCTTCCCATGACCGCTAACGTTGTTTGGAAGTACGAGGATCCTTACGATTAAACCTTTCATTTTATGTTCATCGAACGGACCTACTTGACGATACATCTCGCGTATCGCTTCTTGCGTAACGTCCCAATAATCTGGGACTTTCGAATATCTCATGCCCATTTCATTATCTGTGTAACGTATATCTGCGAGGTATATATCAATGTAACCCTCTATTTGCCGTAATATCTCTACTCTTTCATAACTCGATGTATTGTAGACGACAGGAATGTTGAAACCATCCTTTCTAGCATTATCTAAAGCACCTATGATCCAAGGCAAATGCGGAGTTGGACTAACCAAATCAAGTGTGGTCGCACCTGCTTGTTGGGTTTTCAAAAAGGCACATGATAATTCTTCTACACTTATTTCAAAGCCAATGCCTTTTTGGGAAAAGCCCATATTCTGACAATAAATGCACTTCATCTGGCAGCCACTTAAAAAAACTGCACCGGCACCCATTTCTCCAGACAGTGGTGGTTCTTCTCCTTTGTGTAAAACAATATTAGAAAGTTTGGGTAAATATCCAACACCACAGACCCCTATGTTTTTTGTCCTATCAACTTTACACATCCTTGGGCAGAGTGTACATTCTTTCAAAACATCAATACCTATTTTATCGCAATTTTCCTTATTGTTCTCATCCATACTAACTCGATATTGCCTCCCCTTACTTTATAGACAAGATTATATGATTACAATAACATCGATGATATTATAACACTATTGAAGAGAAGATACGTTGAATTTCTGTATATTTTTTGTTTTTGACACCTTAAGGTGGATTTGTGAAAATCACTTTTGTGATATAATTAAAAGTGATTAAGTTGCGCAGCATATTACTGAACGATATTTTCTGATCAAAACACAACTGGAGGTGTTACAGAGATGGGAAATTTGGGAGAACTGGGGGAATTGGTAAAGAAACTCACAGAGGTTCACAGTCCCAGTGGCAGAGAACAAGAAATCGCAAGTGTTATTTTGAAAGAACTCGAAGGGCACATCGACGGTTATAGAATAGACAAGTTGGGTAACTTGATCGTTTGGAAAACTGGTACAAGCGATAAAAAGGTATTGCTCGATGCACACATGGATGAAATAGGTGTCGTTGTGACAAACATCGATGACAAAGGATTTCTGAAGATAGAAAGAGTTGGGGGAGTATCACCGTACACCATCTTCGAAAAGAGGCTGTGCTTTGGTAATGTTATTGGAATAGTAGGTATCGAAGGAGAGACAGCCGAAGAATCACAAAACAATATACAAAAAATGTCTTTAGAAAAACTGTTCGTAGACATTGGCGCAAAAAATAGAGAAGAGGCTGAGAAATTGTGCCCGATTGGTACTTTTGGAACGTTCGATAGTTACTTTCACAAGCAAGGGGATTTCATGATAAGCAAGTCGATGGATGATAGAATAGGATGCGCTATTATCATAGAGACGCTGAAGAGAATCAAAAATCCAAAAAATACAGTATACGGGGTATTTGCGATACAAGAAGAAGTGGGACTTATCGGTGCACAGACTGCAGGTTACGACATCAATCCAGATGTCGCCATAGCACTCGATGTGACGGCTGTAGGTGACACGCCAAAGGGTATGAAGAGGATTCCCATGGCACTTGGGAAAGGTGTATGTATAAAAGTAAAGGATACGATGTCGATAAGTAATAGGTACATCGTTGATAAATTGAGAAATATTGCTGAAAAACACAATATTCAATATCAGATGGAAGTACTCACATTCGGTGGAACAGACGCCGCGGGATACCAAGCAACGAAGGCTGGCATTCCAAGTGCAACCATCTCTATCCCAACAAGATACATTCACACTCCGAACGAAATGGTATGTGAATCCGATGTGGAGGCGACGATACAACTTACTCTGAAATACTGCGAAGAGGGGCTAGAATAAAGGTGAGAGAAAGAACGCCGGTTGGTTCAAGAAAGTGGAAAGAAATAACAGACTTTGATTTGAAAGTGCTTTCGACAGTGATAATCGTATTGTCGTTGATTACTATTTCACTCTTTCTCTACGCATTTTACCTAAAGATGCAGAAATCACAAGTTGATGTTGTCATACGTGAGGTAAATCCGAACACACAACCTCCCGTTGAAACAACGATAAATACTGCAACTCAGACCTTAGTTATCGTTGAGAGTGCGACCGAAGTTGCAACCGATATCACAGAACCGACGATTACTGTATCTACCGATGTTAGCAGTATGACGAACATCACTGGACAGGCGAGTACCGTTCAATTAGGACAACCCATAGTTGTAGTTACGCCAGAACCAACAGAGTCGGCAGCATCAGCAAACGAGGCAACGCAATCTACACAAGTGGATGAAAACAAATATCTCAAGGACTTAACGAAATTCGATTATGACCTCTTGGTATCACGGATGGCTGAAAATCTGCCTGAAGGCACGTTTTATCTGTACACTGTAGATGGTGAGACTGCACTGAAGATTGCAAAGAAGACGCAGAATTATGTGATAGACCGTGGAAGTGGCGGAAAATACTACGTTGTCACAACGAAAAACGTAATGCCTGATCTCAAATCTTCCAATGCATTCTATACAATCAAAACCAACGTCATTACAGACTCAAAAGAAGCATTCAAATCAGTTGTCAATTTACGTACCGTAGGAATCAGTGCATTTAGTGTTACGACAAAGGGCGGTTACTCCATATGCATGGGTATATTCACAAGTGAGAATGAAGCTAGGGACTTTTACTACGGACAAGATTGGACAGAACTTTCGAAATATGCAACAGTCAAGGGCGCAGCAGTGTCAAGAGTTGGAGGTTAGAATCATTAATTTATCGCTTGTTATAGCTTGATGTGTGGTGGGTGATTCCAAATACGTGACGAATGGAAAGAAAGACTACAAAGAATACGCGATGGTATTGCCGACCTTTGGAACAGATTTTCAAAAAACGAAAAGACGTTCTTCGCCATCTACGCACTCTTAATCATCGTATCGGGCGTGCTCCTACAACCGAAATTCTATACGCAGCAATCAAATCAATCAAACGCAGTAGCGTCAGAAAGTGACACAAGGCAATATATATCGGCAATTATTGATTTAAATAAAGCAACAACCGAAGAATTGGAAACATTGCCCGGGATTGGTCCTTCAAAAGCCCGGGCAATTATTGAATACAGGGAAAAGATGCCATTTACCAAACCTGAAGACATAATGAACGTACCTGGTATAGGACAGAAGACGTACGAAAAGATGAAAGACCGTATAAAAGTAGAGGGTAAAGAAACCAATACACAAATCGTTACAGCTAATGTAGGTAATGCGAATATTGCAGTAGGTACAAGTAATGTACAAAGTGGAAAGATAAACATAAACACAGCAGATTCTGAAACGCTTCAGGAATTACCAAACATAGGTCCCGCAAAAGCGAAGGCTATAATAGATTATCGAAACCAAAATGGTGGATTCAAGTCGATCGATGAAATCAAAAACGTCAAAGGCATAGGTGACAAGACATTTGAGCAACTCAAAGATTTGATATGCATAGATTGAAATTTGCCTTACGTACAATCTGCGATATTGTCTAAAAACCGAGAAAATAGAGTGTTCTTATCTTATCGTAATTCCTTTCGAAAATCTCCACTATCTTAGGATCGAATTTTCTCCCCACGTTTTCTTTTATATATTTGAGCACATTTTCTTCATCCCAAGCAGGCCTATAAATTCTGTCTGAAAGTAAGGCATCGTACACATCCATTAAACCAACTATCCGTGCATAAAGAGGTATATCCTCCCCTTTCAGCCCTTTTGGATAACCAGATCCATCCCAATTCTCATGGTGGTACAGTGCAACCAAACTTGCCATCTTAAAGAGCGGATGGTCTACTGTAGAGAGGATGTTGTACCCTATAGACGCATGCTGCTTCATTATTTCGAATTCTTCATCTGAAAGCCTTGAAGGTTTTAGCAATATCGAATCCGGTATACCTATCTTGCCAACATCATGGAGCATGGCCGCGACTTCGAGTAGTGGTAACTCCTCATCGTTTATTCCAAGGCCCTCTGCAAGTATTTTCGTTGCTGTACCAACCCTTCTCACATGTTCCCCAGTTTCAAGAGAACGTGCTTCTGTAACTTCAGAAATTATGTAAACAACCTTATAGAGACTCTCAATTAAATCTTTCGATATCACATCGTTTTCAACCCTCGTAACGAATTCTGAAATGAAGACATCTAAAATCTTCTCAAAAGACTCGTCTAAGATAGAAGAAAAGTGCACATTAAACTTAATGTAGTCATTTAGGCTAGTTCTTACCGAAAACGAAAGTTCATCTCCAATATTTTCAGCAGAACTCGACCAGGAAGTTTTCTTACTTCTTATGTACTCTTCTTTGTCTATGACTGTATGCATTGTACGAATTTCGACATCTAATATCTTTGAAACACTGTTGAATATCTCATCTACAAGATTTACGACATTCACTTCCGGACCAAGATTGATGAACATAGAAGTCAGAGAGCCAAGCTTAGATAGCAGTAATCTCTGTTTATCCAATATGACAAAATCGTTGTACTCTCTCAATTTTGCTACGATCAATGTAAAGAGCGCACTACTCGAAAGTTCTGCCTTCTCACGGTAATCGTTTATATCATACTTTAAAATTATCTCCCTTGGGGGTGCAAAGCCTGGTTGCCCTGTGCGAATGACCAACCTAATGCGGTTGTTATTCATTTCCTCTCTTATAAATTGCACTAGTTCTAAACCAGAACTATCCTTTTCCATCACAACATCTATCATAGCCAATGCCATGTCCGGTGTCGAAGCGAGAATCTCCCTAGCTTCTTTCTCTGAATAGGCACTGTAGATTCTTACAGGTCTATTGAGAAAAACTATATCTCTTGCGATTACCGATGTAATGGCATGCACGTCTGGTTCATCGTCTACTACAAGCACCTTCCATGGTTCTCCCTTAATCACATTCTTGGCAGACTTCTTCAAGAACTCTGGCATCGTTCAGCACCTCCATTTCGATGAGGCAAAGGCAACGATCCGATTTTTAGAAATTCCGTGTATTACCCTGTGTATCACTCTTTGATTGCGCAACTTGTTCGTCCTGTTTGATCGGTATCTTCATAATGAATTTTACACCCTTTCCCTTTTGACTTTCAAGCAATATATCACCACCAAGTAATTCGACAACCAATTGGTAAGTAATACTGAGCCCAAGTCCAGAGCCATGTACTTCGTCTGTGGTAAAAAAAGGTTCAAATGCCTTTCTCTTTGTTTCCTCATCCATTCCCTTGCCGTTATCTTTGTATTCCACAATGAGAACATCTGAACTCACCTTAGCATTGATCTCTATCCTTCCTGGATTATCGTATCCAAAACCGTGAGTGATAGAATTGTCTATCAAATTCATAAAGATCTGAGCCCAAGCACCGGGGACTGTATGTATGACAAGAGCATCCGGAATATTCGTAACAACCTCTATTCTCGTCTTTCTCAGTTTTGGATGCAGTGTTCTCAAGACATCTTCAGTCAACTCTTTGAAATTGATATCGGAGAATGTTTGTGTTACTTCCTGCATTGCAACGCGTTTGAGACTTTGAACGAGCTCTTTGATCTTTTGAGAATTCCGTATGATGATATCAAGTACTTGACCAGTAATCTCCAAATAATTTCCAAATTCATCTTCAGTTAACTCGTCCTTTGCGTACTTTTCATTAATGAGTACATACTTGTCTAAAAGTTCTGTCGCCGACGAATATATTATACCGGTCGGTGTGTTGACATCGTGAGCAATGTTAACCATGAGTTTGCCAAGTGCAGCCATCTTCTCCGAATTTACAACACGTTGCTGTGTTTCCTCCAACTCACTCAATGCCAATTTCAACTCAGAATTTGCCTCATTTAGTTCTTTCGTCGTTTCTTCCAATGCCTTATTTTTCTGGAGATTCATCAAGAACATATAGATCAACAAATAAAGGAACACCAAAATGATGGCAATTTGAAAGAGCAGAACGGTTGGTGCCCAATAGTAGTAATAAAATTCTGCTCTTCCGGCAAATAAGCCTTTGTAATACAACTCAACTGTCCTTGTTCCCTTTCTAATGTTCAACACCTTGTCCAAAACGCTACCGACATTTTTATTATCGTCGATGTACGCCAATTCGTTACCGCGATCATCCATAACTCTTATCGAAAGCACATCTTCTACTCTTATCATTGGAGTTACGATGTACTTCACTAAACCGTCGTTAAGTGTCCAGGCTGGATAAGACAGAGACTGTGCAAAACTATCCATCACTTGGAAAAGTGACTTTTTCCAAGATGATATGTAATTTACTGAAAAGCCTATGTAAAAAGCAATCATAATTAACAGCACTATGATATTGTACAGCATGAACCTATTGCCCATTTTCATGCGTTGCAATGTGGATCCCCCCTTGATTTGTTGCTTATTTTATTTTACTTATTTTACTTATTTCAACGTTCTATTCCATACTTTGATAAGATCTTCATATATTCATCGGTCATCTTGAACTTGGTTAGCTCTTGAGAAAAAATACGTGCAAGATAAGAACCGTAAACATTATTCACAAATGCTAGATATTGCGGCCTCTTTTGTTCAGAAATGTACGCAAAACTGACTTCATTCAGCATACCCAATTCTTTTGCAACGAATTTACCTGTTTCATACGCAGTTGCAAAAGTATTTATTCGGCCAGCTCTTAGGAGATTGAAACCGACTTCATCAGACTCCAATGGGATTTTTGTGCACTTGATTTGCCAAAATTTGTCGTCGTATGCATAACCATTAACGTATCCACAGATTGTATTAGTTGAATTCAGCGTGTCTTGTAAATTCTTCGAATTCGACTTTACATACCACATTACCTCTTTTGTGTAACTGATAGGTTCGTCTGGATACAACAAGAAGTTGTCTCTTTCATCTCCCTTCCAAACGGAAAAGACACCATCGTATATCTCGGACTTCATTCTTTGAATTGCCCTTGATGGAAGTTCTATGTAGAACAAAGTGCGATAGCCAAGTTTCTTAAACACTTCTGCTATGACCTCAACATCACTTCCAACTATCTTGCCACTTTGAGAAAACTCGTAAGGTGGCCACTCAATTGTAACAAATTCTAAAATATCTCCAGATAACATGTACGATTGCATTTTGTATTTGCTTATTATCTTATCGATTAATCTTTGAGCAAACATAAATCTTAATGCTTGTTCAACGGCATGCACGATCTTTTCTGGAACGTTCTTATTGAAGACGATGTAATGATAATATTTTTTCCCATCGATATTTAATATTTCATACTTTTCTGGGAATTTCAAAGTGTAAAATCTTATTGAAATACTTGGATAAAAAATGGCATCTACCTTTTTGGCATCCAATGCCTCAATAGCTTCAGCTATGTTTCTAAATTCTTTGGTCGTATTTTTCTTGAAGACCTGATTGACGTCATCGGACGATAAACTTGCCCTTATTGTACCAATTGTAACACTATTTTTTGCCATCACAGCCTTTGACTCACCTTTTCGAACAAGCACCAATTCTTTGATACTGTACAACGGCATGAAGATGTATTTTAGTTCCCTATATCTCTCATCATTTACCCCAAAACCAACGAATACCTGTATTTCTCCGCTCTTCAATGAATCGAATATCTCCGAATCTGTTTTTAACTCATTTGACTTGTACGATATGGAAATTCCACTCCTTGCCAATTCCTTATTAAGCCCATCGATGATATCGTCACATAAACCTGTTATCTTACCATTCTCAACGATATATTTTGGTTCCGCACTCTGGGCAAACGTGTAAAGCACCGTTGCAGATGTGGTAGTTGAAAGAAAGAGCACCACTATTGCGAGAAGAAAGATTACCTTTATCATCAATCTCCTTACATGAGATCTATTCAATTCACTACTTGGCACCCTCATCCTTCTCTCACCTCCTGCCAGATGTTATTACTCAACGGCATTGCTATCTTCATACATCTGTTGAATGCCTTTCTTTGAATCTTGAAACGATAAACTTACGAATCAAGAAAGTCATCAAAAAAATGAGCAAAAACGAAAGTGTGCCACACACAGCTCCAGAAAGGTCGATCATTACGTCGTTGAGTGACGAACCACGATTATAGTAAAGTTGGTTGTATTCATCAAAGACAGCGATGAGGTTTGGAAGTCCAATACCAACGAAAATGGAAACGATGACATCCTTTTTCCAAAATTGTACGAATCCTGTCACAAAAAATGCAAGGAGAAAATAGAGTGAGAAATGTGCCGTCTTTCTAATCAACATTTCAGCCGGTACGTACTCCGTTTTGAACCACCACATCTTTAACTGCCTTTCGACTTTCTGAAAAATTGGAAGATTGGAAAAGTCCAAAACTTGATCTATCTTTTTCAGCACTCTGTATGCGTAACTCGACTGCATGGAAGAGTCCGACGGTGATTTTGATGAAAAGAACATAATTGCGATAACCAGCAGTGTAACAATTACTCCAAGCACAACCATCAATACTTTTACATATCTTTTATTCCCAATATTCTCTCTTCTCAATTCTATTACAACTCCTCGTGCCATATGCATCGTATTGATCTTTCACCTTCTAACGTATTTATAGCACAAACCGTCGAAGTCGAAAGAGATTTTCCCTTTTGCCTTCAAATAATTCAAATAAATCTTTATCGTCTGCAATAAAATTAAATACTGTGTCTGACTCATGTTTTCGTTGTACTTAGAACTAACTACTCTCAACAAGTCTTCTAAAGTCGCTGGTTGTGCGCACGCCTCCAAAATGAGGTTGCACACTTCATCTATCCTTTGAATATTCAACGCTATCATGTTGTAGAATTCTTTCATGTCCTCTTTCGAAGAAGTTCGAAGAATTTTCCCATGACTTGGAACGATCCATGAAACATTATCGAAGTTCCAATTCTTTAGACCATTCAAAGTATCCAAGTGTTTTTCTACATCGGTTAAAAAGAATACACCGTACTTATCGATAACCTGTCTTGAAACGAGTGAATCAGCTATGAAGAACACACCATCTTCAGTGAGTAATCCAACCATATCAAACGAATGACCTGATAGAGGTATGAATTTCAAATTCTTGAGGCCAGTCTTCCCAAGTTCTCCAATGCTTTCTGGACTTATGATATCAGTTACATGGGAACCTCTCGGTTCTCTCAGCTTCTTAATCAGTTCATCGAATGGCATTGCACCATAGAGATACATAGCCATGAGCATAGGTTCTTCTATGAAAAAACTTTCAAAACGTGTGGAGTATATGCGACATTTCGTCCTTTTCTGGAGGAAGTTGTTGCCGCCAATGTGATCTTCATGTGCATGCGTGTTAATGATTCCACAAATTTCAACATTCAATTCCATCGCTTCTTTAATTATTCTCCTTGCGTAATCTTCACTATTGCCAGTATCTACGATATACACCTTGTCTGATGAGTTGTCAAAAATAAAACCGATGTTTACCGGTGCAAGGAGCACCAAGACATCTTTTGTAAGTTTTTCAATTTCGTACATATATCTATCTCCTCCATTTTCCTTATACCATTTCTCAGCTTACTACATTTGACAATCGACATCCGACGACATACGATAGAAAATCTACGACACATAATTTACAATACATAATCAATTATACTCAAAATTTGGTCAATATGCAAAAAATGCAAAAAAACTCGGGCCTTTCAACCCGAGTTTTTTAACCAATTGATTTTGATATTGATTTTGATAATGTACGCTCACACATTCGGCCATACATTCTCGATTAGCTTTCCCAATTAGCGAATTATATCGAGTGACATTGTATGGAGTTACATTACACAGTACCGGCTATATCGATCTCGCTTACAATTATGGAAGGTACTATACATCCGCCAAAGCCGACGAATGCCCTCAGATCACTTCCGACTTCCTCTATATTCTTCATCATCTCCAAGAAATTACCAGATACCGTGATTTCCTCGACACCTCTCACTATCTTTCCATTCTCCACCTTGAATCCTTTTGCACCGAGCGAGAAATTACCGGATATAGGATTTGCACCTGCATGCATGCCGTCCACTTCAATTATCAATATACCGTCACCCAGTGCACTAAGAAGTTCTTCAAACGATTTGTTACCTGGTTCAACGTAGAGATTGATCGGTGCGATGCCATTCCCTGCTGCATTGCCAGTTGGTTTTACACCATCTTTCTTAGCGGTCTTAAGATTGTGCAAAAACGTCTTGAAAACACCTTTTTCTATAATCGCCTTTTCACACGTTGGTACCCCTTGCGTATCGAATGGTGCGTTTGAAATACTCATTGGATGATATGGCAAATCTTTCACCGTAAAGATGTTTGAGCCTATCTGCTCACCGAGTTTGCCCTTCAGAGGTGACAAATTCTTCTGTGCATTTTCTGCACTGATCATCGATACAAGCATGCCCAGCATATCGGAGAATACATCATTTCTCAGTATGATTCTATACTTTCCACTCTTAACAGATTGGGAACCTATCAATGCGATCGATTCTTCCCTTGCCTTCTTTCCAACGTATGCTCCATCTATATCTTCTGGCCTCTTACCTAACGTGAATTCCGTACCAGACCTTGGTGAACTATCCTTTGCAACTGCCATAGCGTACATGAACCCACCGCCGTCAACAAACGAAACATCGAGGCCAAGTGTGTTGGCAATCCGCTGCTCGTTCATTTCATCCCCATAAACTGCCATATCCATCAAGATTCTCTCATCTTTTCTTGCTTCTTTGTGTGCTGTTTCGACGTATCCTATCCTATCTCTTACCGGTAAGTTCTCGAAAGCGCCATCGTATGGCTCCAATTTCAGATATTCTCCACTACCATCGTAGAAATACTCGACATCTTCTGTATCCACGATCGATATATTCTCGCACGCATCAAGGAACACCTTTTCCGGATCATCAAATGTCTCAGTATACGAAGCACCCAACTTACCATCTTTCAGTACGAGCACATTCATTCTAAACTTACCCGCATCCGTGTACTGATCCATATCGCCATTCTGGTACCTTACTTGGAAATTTCTATTCTGCGAATAACTAATTTGTACCTCTACGTTATTTTTCTTTGCTAAAGCAAATACTGTATCTTTAAAATCGTCAAATTGTTTATTCTTCATTGATTTCGCCCCCCAACAAGTATCTCGCGAACCTTTATCGTAGGTTCTCCAACATCTGCTGGAATCGAACCACTGTATGAGCCACACATACCTTGCCCGCGTGCAACATCGTTACCAACCATCTCTATCTTCTGGACAATCTCATAGCCCTTACCAATGAGTGTGGCACCTTTAACAGGTCTCGTCACTTTACCATTTTCTATCAAATATCCTTCATTTACCGCAAAGTTGAACTCACCAGTTGCCGGATTGACAGACCCTCCACCCATTGTCTTTGCATACAGGCCGTAGTCAACAGATGCAATAACTTCCTCCGGATGATAATCACCGGGAAGAATGAATGTATTACTCATCCTTGAAGTAGGAGCATACGTGTAATCTTGACGCCTGCCGCTACCAGTTGGAGGCATGTTCATCCTTCTTGAACCTAATTTATCTATCATGTAGCCCTTTAGTACACCCTTTTCGATGAGCAAGTTTCTTTGCGTTGGTGTACCTTCATCGTCGACATTTGCACTGCCCCATGCATTTGGAATCGTTGCATCATCGACTGCACTGACACATTCAGCACCCACTTGCTGTCCCAATTTCCCTGCAAACACAGACATGCCCCTTGCAACAGAGGACGCCTCAAGTGCATGTCCTACTGCCTCGTGGAATATGACCCCGCCAAACTCGTTGGAAATCACAACGGTCATTCTACCCGCTGGCGCAGGTTGTGCATCTACCATTCTGACAGCAATCCTTGCAGCCCTCACACCTGCTTGCTCAAGGTCCATCCTTTCGAGAAATTCAGGCCCCATCGCTGCGCCAGGACCATAGAAACCAGATTCCATCTGTCCATCTTTCATGGCTACTGCGTTGATCATCAACCTTGTTCTTACCCGTTCGTCTGTGACGTACACGCCTTCAGTATTTGCTATCAGCACGTTCTGGTCGTAATCCCAATAATTTACAACAACCTGAGCAATTACCGGTGAGTAGTTTCTCGCCGCTTCGTACGCCCTCTTCATGTACCCTACTTTCGTCTCTTTCTGTACATCCTTCGGATTAAAGACGATGATATGCCTGTTGTTCAGCTCTTTCTTTCTCAAATCAAGGCTCAAATCACCCAATTTTACCTCGCCAAGCGCCTCGCCGACTCGCCTTGCGACGGTCAACATGTTCTCCTCCGACAAGTCATTTGTGTATGCGTAAATAGCCTTGTCGCCTAAAAAGCCGCGTATCCCAACACCAAACATCCTACCAGTCTGAGCAGTCTCCACCTTACCATTCTTCAAACTGATATTCGTCGAGTATCTATCCTCTACAAAGAGTTCTGCAAAATCACCACCGTACTTCAAAACAGTACCGAGTATCCTTTCAGCGACCCCTTTACTAAATTTGTCCAACACAATATCACCCCTTTGAAATGCTTTTTTACTCGTTTAGTATGTTTAGCATATCTGTGAGATAATTCGTTATACGAACCATAATCTAATTTTACTCTTTTTTCAAACGAAAGTCAACGAAAGTCACGAGAATGAATAGGTGGAAAGTATTCAAATTCTCTCAAAATAGCTATCAAGTTGTGAGAAAGTCAATTTCATCAAAATCGGTCTTCCGTGCGGGCAGGTCAACAACCCCTTTTCTCTCACTTCGTTTACAAGTTGTTCCGCCTCGCTCTCACTGATTGGATCGCCCGTCTTGATCGCTGCCTTACACGCTTTTGAAGCCAAAACGTGATTCAAACTCTTCGGCTTGTCGAATGGCAACCTGTATTCTTCGAGTACCTCCATGAACACATCTCTTGCCTGCGTAACATTCAATATGGATGGTATCTGAGTAATCTTTACTTTACCTTCCTCTATTGAAAAGGTGAAACCCGCACCTTCGAGAGCGTCTTTGAGTTCATCGAGTACTTGTTCAACACTCTTTGGAAGTGATACTTCGATTGGGATAAGCAACGGTACAGTTGAGTACGTCTTTTCCTTCAATCGCTCGTAAATGATACGTTCGTGTGCCGCATGAAAATCCACGATGACTATACCATCCACATCTTCGAACAATATGTACCTATTCCTTAGAATCGTGAATTTACCTATTCGCTGCAAAGTTGATATCTTCTGTCCAAACGTTCCATCGAGTTGTATATTTCTCGCAGAATCATCGGAACGATTAACAGGATAATAGGTGTTCGCATCTCGACTACGTGGTTGTCCAGTAGCATTTGTACCGGAGAATGATCCAGTACGTTCATTTCTCCAATCACTTGCCCGTTTGCCATCCTGCCAATCCAAACGGACATCTCTTATGTCCTTGCCATTAGAATTCTCAACAGGTGGTTCAGATGCAAAAAGCGCACTCTCCCTCTTATCTACATACAATTGATAGCCGGTAAATTGACGGAGGGTTTCCCTAACTGCCCTTGCCAGCTCGTTGTAAACAACTTGAGGTTCTGAGAACTTCACCTGCAGTTTCTGTGGGTGGATGTTGACATCTATGGTATCCGGGACGACGTTCAAAAAGACAACTGCATAGGGATGAAGACCATGCATTAAAGATTCGCCGTATCCCCTCTCGAGTGCCAAGTGGAGTAAATTGTCCACGATGAAACGACCATTGACGAAAAAGAGTTGACCTGTACGATTCCTACGTGTATGTTGTGGAGA
>DPXZ01000139.1:0-2540 GCA_003526765.1 Fervidobacterium sp. | reverse complement strand
TCCTTGACATCTGGGAATATGACCGAGAATCTATCATTCAATGTTTCTGATCTCACGTTGTAAACGATGTCGTCTTCAACCTTGTAAGTAAACGAAAGATCAGGCCGTACAAGCAAGAATCTCTCCACCATCTCCGTAACCATGCGCGTCTCCACCTTCTCAGAAGAGAGGAACTTCCGCCTTGCAGGTAGGTTGAAGAACAAGTCGTATATCTCCACAGTTGTCCCCTTTTCCCTGTGGCTTTGCGACGTCTTTACAATATTTCCGCCCACTACCTCGAGCCTGTATGCCTGAGAGCCATCACAAGTAGTGATAACCGTTCTACTCACATCTACGATCGAAGCGAGAGCCTCACCGCGGAAACCGTACGATGAAATTCTATAGATATCCTCTATCTCGCTGATTTTACTCGTCGTGTACCTTTGGATTGAAGCAAGCAAGTCATCATTCGACATACCGATGCCATTATCGGCAACTTTGATGTAAGATTTCCCGCCATTCTTAATCTGAATATCTATATTGCTCGCCTGTGCATCGATTGCATTCTCGATCAACTCTTTCACAACAGATGCGGGATTTATCACAACCTCGCCCGCTGCGATCTTCGAGATGACCTCGTCCGGTAGCTTTTTGATCTTGCCACTATCAATTTGATCTTGGTCTATATGAATCACCTCTCAACATACATTTAGATCTTGAATTATTACTCATTACAAGATTATACCACAAAAAGACCCCGACGAAGAACGTCGGGGTCAGCCCATGTTCAGCGAGACTATTAGAATCCTGCACCAACTTTCAAGTGCACCCCAAATCCAGGTGTAGAAGAGCCAAGTGGGCTGAAACTATCTGAAGTCATTGTAAGTTGCAACTCACTGTTAATTAGCCCAAAATTAAAACCAAATCCCAGAGTATTGGCGTAAACATTCGGTGCAAATTCCATCATGTAATACATTTTAAACATTTGAAGATTTATTCCAACGTATGCATCTGTTGCCCAGTCACCATCAAACGAATACATTCCAGCAAGGCCCCACATGAAGAAATCATCACTCTTATAATATCCAGTCAACTTTATTGGTGTATTAATTTGAAGAGGTTCAAGCAGTTGATAGAATTCAGGTTCCGACAGAGTATAAGTAGCATCCGTTGTGATAACTGTGTTTTCAGCTGAGTAATTCACAGAACCATTTGCACTAACCTCCATCCCATATTTTGCTTGAGCAGATTTTATCGTTATGTCGTTAACTGCAAGTCCCCAGTTATCGTTACCATATCCAAGAGAGATCTTAAAACCCGCAATTCCTTGCAAAATAGCATCTAGCGTTTCATTGGAAATAGCTATTGGATCACTCAATTTTTCTCCAATATCTCCAAAATTTGTATTGCCCACAAGGATTATTCTTGAATCAAATTCTACGTTGACATTAGTCGGTGAAGACGAAGAGGTATAAGAGGTATGTGCATACATCTTGTCTTGAACAGAGTACACTACTGGAACGAAGAAATTTGTGTCTATAAAGAAGTTGTTGTAAACCAAACCTATTCCAAGATTCATCTTAATATTTGACCTCACAAAATCGGTTACACTGCCTTCGATAGTATCCTCTAATTTTGTATCACTAAAAAGAATCTCTGAAAAGGTTTTGGGCAGGTTCACCGATAGTTTTCCATCTGCTATTAAATACGGAACTACGTTAAAGCCAAATAAATTTAAATTACCATACGCGCCAATCTCAATAGGCATACTCAAATGCATTCCATTTCTTATAGCATTCTCCATCGTGGTTGCGTTGATAGTGATTTCTTCTTCGTTTAGTAGTGCATTTAAATTATCCAAGATCAAGAAATTTTGAGCAAATTCAACATCGACAATTGGAGCCAACTTTATCAACCCAGTTCCATCACTTCTTACTAAAGCGGTGTTATCGAATGTACCAAAAGGATCAATGGTATTTGAAAAAGCGCTAAGAGATCCCGAAACGACTATCAATATGACTATTAAATATTTGAATTTTCTGATGTTTTTCATACAACATCACTCCCCTTTATTTCCAAGTCTAACTTCGGTTGCCACTTTTAAATCAACGGCTATGTAAGGTACTGCCTGTAGAATTCCATTGTAGTTGAGATTTACAGATTGACTCTTTGGAATTACTATCATGTAATTGACTCCCCCGGATGCAATTTCCCTTAGCTGATCCGGTTCTAACATAATCTCAGGTTTTGTGATATCCACGTAACTTGTCAATATTTCATTTTCGCCCTTTACAAGAGCGATTCTTGCTTTAAGCCCAGTAACATTTTCCCAGCTCTTGAATTTTAATGTTGCCTTGTCGATAATGCTTGCCAAATCGTTGAGTATCGACAAATCGCTTGGTAACGGTCCTTGAGTTACTACAATGTCAGACAGTGCTGAAATACTGAATGGGACATCGAGATTAAAGTTACATTTTATCTCGCTTGTCTTGCCTAGCACACCAGACTCGGTCTCTACCGTAGCACTCAACGTGAGTGATGATGCAGCATTGATAAGTTCC
>DPXZ01000110.1:467-4216 GCA_003526765.1 Fervidobacterium sp. | reverse complement strand
TTACGGCATTTGTGGCAAGTGGGATGTACTCATATGACTGAGATGGTGTAAACCAAACAGCTGAACTATCGCCCGCCGCATATATATCCTTGTTCGACGTATGCAAATATTTGTCAACTAACAATGCTCCATTTGGAAGCATCTCGACCTTACCTTTCAGAAGGTCTGTATTTGGTCTAAAGCCTACTGCAAGGATGACTAAATCTGCATCATACTCTCCTTTGTCAGTTATGACTTTCTCAACTTTACCGTCTCTCCCATCGAACTCCGTAACTTTCTCACCAAGTACGAGTTTTATACCATTGTCTTTCATTTCTTTCTCAAGTATATCTGTTAATGCTTTATCCAAGTACTTTGAGAGCACTCGCTCTTCGATATCGAAGAGTGTAACTTCCTTCCCAATATGCTTGAACGATTCAGCAAGTTCTATACCAATGTATCCAGCGCCAATTACAGAGATCTTCTTTGCATTCTTCGATGATTTGACTATATCTTTAGCATGGTAGAAATTCTTCGAGAGCTTTATCCCATCAAGCTCAACACCAGGTATCTTTGGAACTATGGGCCACGAACCGAGTGTCACAATGAGTTTGTCATAGGTATCTTTGAAAGTCTCTCCAGTTTCTAAATTCTTTACTACTACGTACTTCTCTTTTTCGTTGATTTCCATGACTTCATGTTTCATCCTTGTCATCGCACCTATCTCAGATAATTTTTGTGGAGAAGAGTAAAAAAGTTTCATGGGGTCCTCTACAACTCCACCTATGTGCAACGCAATTCCACATGATAAGAATGATATCGTATCGTTCTTCTCGTATACCGTTATATCAACATCGTCACCATAAAGCTTTTTCGCCGTTGTTGTAAAAGCAGTACCTGCATGTGTGCAACCTATAACCAATACTTTCATTCTAACAACCTCCCATCATTCTATCGCTTCAGCCTTACTTTGTTGTACTGTACTATCTTCTTCAGATTGAGAAAAATATCACTTAGATTACATTAAATATTGTACTTAGTCCATCATAACTTGTCAATATATAATTTAGGAATGTAGTCTGCTTTAAAATAAGATAATTTGCAAGAGAATGCATTGTTTGTGGTATAATATCGAAAATTTAGAGAATTTAGTTACTGAAGATTTGAGGAGGGAAGAGTATGGATGATGTATTGAAGAAATTATCACTTCTTAAAGATACATCTAGGATCCTTTCAACATCCAAGGCAAGAGATAGGAACGATGCACTGAAACTTATAGCTGACGAGATTTTGGCGAGTAGGGACTACATACTATCGGAAAATTCAAAAGATGTCGAAAGTGCAAGGCAAAAAGGTATGAAAGAGTCTCTGATCGATAGGTTGGTTCTGAATTATAGAAGAATCGATGAAATGGTGGATGCATGTAACGAAGTGGTCGAACTAAAAGATCCCATTGGCGAGGTCGTCGATTCGTATGTGCGTGAAGATGGGTTGAAGATATACAAGACTCGCGTGCCACTCGGAGTACTTTCCGTCATCTACGAGTCACGACCCAATGTTACGGTAGAAACGACGATTTTGGCACTGAAATCCGGCAATTGCATCTTGCTGAAAGGGGGGTCTGATGCGATCAATTCCAACAAGGCTATAGTCGATGTTATGAAATCTGCGTTGAGAAAAAGTAATTTGCCTGAAAGTGCGGTGGAATTGGTGGAACAAACCGATAGATCAGTTGTTGACTTTTTGATAAAGCAGCGAGATTATATAGACCTCGTCATTCCACGTGGTGGCAAATCTCTTATAGAGTATGTTGTGCAAAATTCGAAGGTTCCAGTGTTGGAAACGGGCGCAGGTGTATGTCATATCTTCGTCGATGAGAGTGCAAATGTCGAGAAGTCTTTGGCTATAGTGGACAATGCAAAAACTCAACGGCCCGGCACTTGTAATGCTGTGGAAACTCTACTCGTTCACGAAGGAATTGCACAGGTTTTCTTGCCAAAGTTGAAAGAATTATTCGATGAAAGGCATGTGGAGATCAGAGGATGTGAGCAAACGCAAGAGATTATACAGTGCGTCCCGGCAACGCAAGAAGATTGGAGCACGGAATATTTGGATTACATCATTTCCGTGAAGGTCGTGTGTGGGTTGGAAGAAGCGATTGCTCACATCAATAAGTACTCTACAAAGCATTCAGAGGCAATTCTAACTGAGAATTACACAAATGCCATGAAGTTCATCGATTCCATAGATTCTTCCGCAGTTTACATCAACGCATCAACACGTTTCACGGATGGGGGCCAGTTTGGGATGGGTGCTGAGATCGGTATAAGCACGCAAAAACTGCATGCACGAGGTCCAGTTGGATTGAGAGACTTGACGACGACGAAGTACATCATCTTCGGCGATTACAACATCAGGCGTTGAATCGAAGAAAGACCTACATCGATGAGTTTGGAGTGATTGCATGGCTAGAATGGTGATAAAGGTTGGGAGCAATTTGTTGGTGAATCAAAGAGGTGTTAGAAAGAGTTATCTGATCGAGCTTGTTTCTAAAATAAACAAGCTTTTGGATGGAGGTCACGAAGTGGCATTGGTGACTTCAGGAGCGGGTGCCTCTGGTAAAACGTACCTTGGTTTAGATAAATCAACGAACAATTTGATTTCAAAACAAGCGCTGTGTGCGGTTGGGCAAGTCCAGTTGATGAATGTGTATCAAAATGCGTTCGATTTTTACCAAAGAAAGATAGCGCAAATATTGTTGACAAAAGACGACTTTTCTGATCACAAGAGGTATCTCAATCTGCGCAATACGCTCATAGGGCTTAAAGGGCTCGGCATTGTACCAATAATAAATGAAAATGATACAGTTGCCGTCGATGAGATAAAATTTGGCGATAACGACACACTCTCTGCCATGTTTTCCATATGTTGGAGTGCAGAGTATCTGATTTTGATGACATCTGTTGATGGTGTCATCGATGAAAGTGGTAATTTGATAAAGGAGTATGTTCAAGGTGCCAAGATAGCATCTATTGAGGGTACAACTTTTGGAACTGGCGGAATTACATCCAAGATTTCAGCTGCGCTCATGGCGGCAGAAAGTGGCGTTGAGGCGTACATAATCAATGGGAAAGAGCTGAACAACATAGACTTGGTGTGCTCATCGCAGAATCCTGGTACAAAATTCACACCGTCGATTCAAAAGAAGTTATCGAGTAGAAAGTCTTGGTTGAAATATCTCAGCAAGTCGAAAGGGAACTTGCACATAAACGAAGGGGCGTACGAGGCGTTGAAGAAAAGGAAGAGCCTGCTTCCAGTCGGTATCGTTAGTGTTGACGGTCAATTTGAGAAGGGAGATAGCGTAAATGTCGTTTTCAACAGGTCAATCGTAGCAAAGGGGATTGTAAACTATTCTTCCCAGGAAGTCAAACGGATAATGGGGTTGAAAAGTTCCGAGATACCAGAAGAACTCTTCACGTACGAAGAAGTCATTCATGCAGACAACATTATCATTGGAGGACGATAGTATGGAGGCGACGAGTGTTACAAAGATAGGAATCATAGGTGTTGGAAACGTGGGAAGCATGATATTGGAAGTGCTTAGCAATTCGGAGCATTCTGGTGGATATCTTTTCAACATATTCAACAGATCTATCGACAAGATCAGAAAGTACGAAAGTTCTGAGAACATAAAGATCTGTAGTGGAGTTCAGGATGTATACAGCAGCTCTGATTTTACTTTTATCTGCGTTAAACCGCAACAATCTGCA
>DPXZ01000110.1:0-349 GCA_003526765.1 Fervidobacterium sp. | reverse complement strand
CTGTTTTTGCCGAGATACGAGATGTGCCGCAAGAACATGGAATCATAGTCAGTACGATTGCTGGAAAATCTTTGGAAGAGTTGATGAACGCAACGGAAAAGGTGAGAGTAATAAGGATAATGCCGACGATTACTGCGAAGATTTCTGCCGGTATCACCGCAGTTGGTTACAGTCATTCCATCTGCGAGCAAGAGAAGAAGACATTCAAGAAGCTGCTCTCACCGCTTGGTGAAATCATGGACTTGGAAGAGGAGAAGTTCGATGCATTTACCGTTTTGGGCAGCAGTGGGCCTGCATTCGTTGCTTTTGTGTTGGAAAGCTTCATCGATGGTGCGATAAACATAGGTGT
>DPXZ01000068.1 GCA_003526765.1 Fervidobacterium sp. | reverse complement strand
TTTCAAAACTCGTTGTAGTTGCATTTACCGAAGCAAAGATTCCTCCCAAGTTTATACCTGCGCCGACGTATACATTCGAGTCAAATGTGAACTCTGGATACGAAGTGTACGTTCCTATAGATGCATTGATACCTATCAGATCAAGGTGTCCTTCCAATCCAATCGAGTAAGTCCCATCTGAAGCTGGTAAGAGGATGCATCTAAAAAAGTACGGTTGGGCAACTACGCCACTAGGGGTTTCAACGTTCAATTGTGTAAACGAGACGTTCGCTAAAGCAACTGTGACGACAACTAATGCGAGAAAAATGGTGGCCTTTTTCATCTTTAATCCCTCCTTTTGCAATGGATTACGTAGTTCAAGTATGTGTTTGGATGTAAAAGTTTTGCTGAGTCAATTATCAAATTCGTTCTATCTGCGTGAGATCTCCAATTTCCATGAAGAGTTGGTCTATAGATTTCAAAAATCCAAGTCTATTGAGTCTTATGTCCTCTTCTTCCGTCATGACGAAGACTTTATCAAAGTATCTGTCGATGAATGGTCTTAGCTTTATGACTTCTTCCAATGCTCTTTGATAGTCGAGATGTTCTAGTGCCTCCAAGACCTTAGGTTTAATTTCTATGAACTTTTCAAAGAGTTCTTTTTCTTCGCTTTCCATAAATTTTGCACTGTCAAATTCGGTGGAGTTGTGTTTTTTAGATATATTGTGCACTCTTTCGAATCCCACTAACAGATGCTCGAATTCCTCGCTTCCCACCAATTTGTAAGTTGCATTTGCAGCGAGTATACCTCTTAGTGGTCTTGTCCAAAGGTGTTTCGTAGCACGAGCTATGTCGTATCTGATCTTTGAATTGTACAATTCATACCTTGTCTCAAAGAATTTCAGCAATTCTTCTGAAGGTTCTTGTTTCAAAAGTTTGCACGCATTCTCTATCAAGAGTTTTAAGTCAAGGTCCCAGGAGAATTTTTCTACTATGGAATATATGTCATCTACCTTACTTCTAAGGCCGTATGGATCTTTCGAACTACTCGGTATGTTGCCTATCACGAAATTTCCAACAACTGTATCTATTCGATCAGCTATACCTACAACGGCACCTTCCAACGTTTCCGGTGCACTTGCATAGTGCTCTTGTATTCCCCATGCAACGTTCCTGTCTTCACCATCTTTTAGTGCATATATCCTACCCATCACACCTTGCAATTCTGGAAATTCGTATACAACATGCGAACTGATATCTGCCTTGCAAAGATTAGCTGTCCTTATTATTTTATCACTTATCTTATTCAAATCCAAAACCTCGATTATCTTTCTTGAAAGCTCTATAATCCTCTCTACTTTATCGTACAACGTTCCAAGTTCCTTTTGGAATACGATATCTACTAATTTCTCGTTGAATGATTCCAGTTTGACTTGTATGTCTTTTTCGTAGTAATATCTTGCATCTTCAAGTCTTGCATTTATGACTCTTTCATATCCCTTCCTGCCGTTGTCATCTACGTCTGATGGCTTGTCGATGAATGAAACGAATGTATCTGTTATTTTACCGCCTTTGTGGACTGTAAAAGACCTTTGGTGATGTTTGATAGTCGTTCTTATGAGTTCTTCTGGCAGTTGCAAGAACTTCTCCAAGAATTTGCCGGAGATTAGCTTGGGATACTCGGTCAGTATAGCTACTTCGCGTATCAATTCTTCATCCTTGTCGATTGTGAAACCTTCCTTTTCAAAATCGCTAAGTTGCTGATGTATGAATTCTATCCTTTTTTCGATCTGTGGTATAACGTAATATTCGTTCAGCTTTTCAAAATACACCTTTGATGAAGAGACTTCGAAGTAATCGTCTTTAACGAATCTGTGCCCGTTGGTCTTGTTAGACGACTTGAGGCCAAAGATTTCCATCGGTACGATCTCACCATTGAATATTGCCAAGATGTGATGTGGAATTCTCACAAATTCGTACTTACCATCTCCCCAACGCATGGGCTTTCTGAATTTCAAAGTTGTTATAACTTGTGGTATGACTTTTCCCAATACTTCTTTTACGCTCACTCCGTTTAGGGTCTTGCTTATGTATACATAGTTGTCAATGATTTTGACATCGGAAAGTGCTGAATCGTTTGATTTTAAAAATCCCAATAGTGCCTTTGTTGGTTGATTGTTACCATCAAATGCCACATTCACCGCTGGACCTTTCTTTTCTAACATTCTGTCAGGTGTTGTCGTTGGAAGGCCATTTAAGACGAACCCAAACCTTCGTGGCGCAACGAATACTTCAAATTGTTCAAACGATATGCCCTCATCTGCCAATGCTTTTGAGATATTTTCTCTCAACTGACTCACTAAACCATCCACTTCAGTCGTTGGGAGTTCTTCAATTCCGACTTCAAAGAGAAACTCGTTCATTTTGCATCACCTTCCACGTTCGCTGATTCACTTTCGATGAACTGCTTTGCACACTTACTCGCCATCGTTCTGATATCTCTGATGTAGGTCTGTCTCTGTGCGACGCTGATTGCGTTTCTCGCATCGAGTAAGTTGAATGTGTGCGAACATTTGAGCAGTTGCTCGTAAGCAGGGAATATCAAACCCTTTTCTATCAAGCTGTTGAATTCTTGCTTGTACATGTCGTACAACTTGAATAGTGTATCAGTGTTTGCCACCTCAAAATTGTATATGGAAAATTGTCTCTCGTTTTCTTTGAATAACTCGCCATACTTTACATCTTCATTCCACATAACGTCGTACACGTTGTCGACATTCTGCAGATACATTGCAATTCGTTCTACCCCGTAAGTTATTTCAAGGGGAATCTCTTTGAGCGAGATACCACCAATCTGCTGGAAGTATGTAAATTGCGTGATCTCCATCCCATCGAGCCATACTTCCCAACCTACCCCCCATGCACCAAGTGTCGGTGATTCCCAATTGTCTTCTACAAACCGTATATCGTGTTCTTGAGGCGTTATACCAAGTGCCTTTAACGATTCGAGATAAA
>DPXZ01000086.1 GCA_003526765.1 Fervidobacterium sp. | reverse complement strand
TTTAAAAATGAAAAAATTGCTGTGTTGTATGGTATAATTTAGCAAAATTAAAACGAAAGTACTCTAATTCTTAAATTTCTAGCGAGAAAGTTCATCCAGAAAGGGGGGAGTGTTGTGAAGTTAACGAAGTTTTTCATGGTGATAGTAGTGATTTTCGCCGCGGTTGGTTTTGCATTTGATCCAACAACTTTTGTTTCTCTGATCGTTGGTGAACCGGACACACTCGACATTCATCAAGCGTATGATACGGTTAGTGGAGAGGTTATCTACAACGTCTACGAAAGCCTCATCGCCTACAAAGGCAGCAGTTTGTTTGAATTTGAACCAAGACTTGCCACGCAAGTGCCAACTGTCAAGAACGGTTTGATAAAAGACAGTGGAAAGACGTATGTATTTCCAATTCGGAAGAGTGTAAAATTCCACAACGGTAATCCACTAACACCCGAAGATGTCGAATATTCATTTGAGCGTGGTTTGTTGTATGACCCAGCAGGTGGACCGATGTGGATGCTCTGGAATGCCATTTTTGGTGTTAATTCGCTCGACGAAATGATTCAGAGCTACATAGGCAAACCCGTTGCTGAAGTTTTCAAGGATGGAAAGCCACTTGCGGAGTATAAGAACAAACTTGTCGAGATGTACAACAAGGTTATAGACCCAGCTATAGAAGTTGATGGAGATAACGTTGTATTCAAGTTGGTAAAGCCGTATGGACCATTTTTGACGATAATGGCACACACGGTTGGATGGTCGGCAGTACTAGATAAAGAAACATCTGCCAAACTTGGTCTTTGGGATGGGAAACCAGATACATGGTGGAATTACAGAAATATCGCAAAGGAAGAATCTCCAATCTACGCTACTGCTATCGGTACAGGCCCATTCAAATTGGCGGAATGGGATAGAACAGGTAAGAAGGTTGTACTTGAGGCTAATAAAGACTATTGGCGCGGAGAACCAAAGATTAAGAAAGTGATAATCACCACGGTCAGTGAATGGACAACAAGAAAAATGATGCTAGAAAAAGGTGATGCAGACCATATAGCTCTTACCCTTGAATATCTCAATCAAATTAAGGGGACCAAAGATGTTCAAATTATCGAGAATATTCCAAGTATTTCGAGTGTTGTAGTAGGATTTTCGTGGTCAGTTTCTCCAAGCAGTAAATTCATAGGTAGTGGCAAATGGGATGGTCAAGGAATACCGCCAGACTTCTTCAGTGATCTCAATGCGAGAAAGGCCGTTTCGTACGTTGTTAATTACGATGCAGTTATCCGTGATGTACTCTTGGGTTACGGTAAGAGGATACCATCTGCATTACCTGATGGATTGCTTGGATTTGATCCAACGCTTCCACTTTACAGGTTCAACCTAGGAGAAGCAAGGAAGGCTCTTGAAAAAGCATGGGATGGGAAAGTCCTTAAAACGGGAATCAAATTTACAATTGCGTACAATACCGGAAATGTGATGAGGCAGAGGATAGCAGAGATCATTAAGACGTACCTGGAAATGATAGCACCTGGAAAAGTTAAGGTCGATATTGTATCGTTGAATTGGCCAAGTTATCTGGATGCTATGAGAAAAGCAGAGTTACCAATGCCAATATTCCAATGGCTTGCCGATTTCCCAGATCCCGATAATTTCATCTTTACATACTATCATTCAGCAGGCACTTATGCACCAAGACAAGGCGATAACTTTAAGAAATTTGTTAGTACTCCAAGAAAGGAATTAGGTGGAAAGAGCCTCGATGATTTGATCGAAATGGCAAGAAATTCTCCTGATCCAGAAGAGCGTGGAAAACTCTATGTGCAGATCCAGAAATTTGCAATTGACAATTACATCAGCATACCTATTTATCAACCACTCGATGTAAGGGTGCAAAGGACATGGGTTAAAGGTTGGTATCCAAATCCAATGAGACCAGGTGATGATTACTTCGAACTTTACAAACAGCAATAGTTTCAATATATAACAAAAAACAAGGGCTGGTTTTTCCAGCCCTTGTTTTATCTTCACAGAATGGGAAATGCACCGCACTCATCACAGTACTCATTTAATCGTCTGTATCTTAACGGTATCGGTAGTGCCCGGTTTTCCCCAGGGGATACCTGCAACGATTACAACCTTATCCCCGCTATTTACCAAACCAAGACACTGCGCCTTTTGAACCACTTGTTCTATCATTTCATCGGTTGTAAGATCACCTTCAAGCATTACAGGTATTACGTCCCAGACAAGCGATAGTCTGTTGTAAGTCTCACTCGAATTTGTCGCTGCCATTATTGGAATTGCCGGTTTATACTTAGATACATGAATTGCAGTTGATCCAGTACTCGTTGCGGCAATCATCAATTTCGCATTGACATTTTTGGCAAGTGTAGTAGCCGCATATGAGATGGCACTTGACGTATCGAACGATGATGAATATTCTCTCAACCATTCAAGCTTGTAAGTTTCGTAGCTCTCCATGTACTTTTCAGTCATCTTCGACACATCATCCATTACTCTAACAGCCTCACATGGGTACTTTCCTATAGAAGTTTCGGCAGAGAGCATTATCGCATCTGTACCATCTAAAATTGCATTTGAAATATCTGTCACCTCTGCTCTCGTTGGGGTTGCATTGTTTATCATACTTTCGAGCATCTGCGTTGCAGTTATAACAGGTTTTTTATAGAGATTGGAGAGTTCTATTATTCTCTTCTGAGCGATCGGAACTTCTGCAATTGGGATTTCAACACCAAGGTCACCCCTTGCAACCATTACGGCATCTGTGGCTGCGATTATTTCTTCCAAATTGTTGAGTGCCTGCACAGTCTCTATCTTTGCTACTATCGGAATATTTGTCAATTCTTTGACTTCTATTATATCTTTTGCCTTTCTAACAAAAGAGAGCGCAAAATAATCGATGCCTTCTTCGTTACCGAGCTTTAGAAACTCTTTATCTCTTTCCGTGAGCGATGGTGTAGATATATCGACACCTGGAAGATTTACACCACGCTTGTGCGTTATCTCTCCGCCTCTTTCTACCTCGCATAAAATCGTCTTGTCTTGCTTGTGAACTTCTTTTGTTACCAGCGAGACAGCACCGTCATTTATCAGTATTTTCTCACCTATTTTTATCTCTTCGTACAGCTTTTCGTAATTGATCCAAAACCTCTGCGCATTTCCAACAAACTCCTCACCGCAGACTACTTCCACGATGCTTCCTTGTTGTAACGTGACGTAGTCTGTTTCAAATTTACCTGTCCTTATCTTTGGACCTGATAGGTCTAGCAATATGGCGAATGTATAGCCCTTATTTCTTAACTTCTTGATTCGCTGTATTCTGTCTCTGTGTACGTCTAACGTTTCGTGAGAAGAATTCAGTCTGAAAACATTCACACCACATTCGAGCAATTTTATTAAATTCTCTTCTGACTCAGAAGCCGGACCAACTGTTGCAACAATTTTCGTCTTTCTCATCTCACTCATTGTTTGGCACCTCCAATCATATCTAGTCACATTTTTGCAATCTAAGACATTTTACATGAGAATTATATCACATTTTG